>JAUPUP010000255.1 GCA_030917485.1 Pseudomonadota bacterium | reverse complement strand
CCGGCATTAAATGTATCGGTTGTAATAATACCGTTGCTAAACAAATAAAGCGGAGTGATCCATCAGATAGGAAACTAGGATGTTGGGTTGAATCCAGATCATTTTTATTTACCCATAATAAAGTCATTTTATCTGTATTATTAAGGTTATCTGGAAAATAGAAGTCATAAAAATCTGGGATTACTAATCGAATTGTTTTAACTATCATATCATAGCAATCGCGTTCTTTTATATATAGACGATAAAGAAAGGCTGCAATATTCTCACCATTAAATTTTAATTTTTCGTTTTCATATACATAATCATCAGACTTAATCGGTGAAGTATCTCCAGTGTCATGAAAGTGGTATTGTAGAATTTTTTAAATTGAGGTACAAAATGCCTGGCATGATAGAATTTATCAGAACCATTTTCCAACTTTTCTTCTAATTTAGTTTCAGTATGTGAAGAATTATCGCCAAATTCCTTCTCGGATCTATCCTCAGGATTAGTATAAATAGTATGTTCATTACTAAAATAAAGGCTATTGTCATCAGCAGGAACTAGTGTAAACTTGTATTTATTTTCTTCAAATTCGATTCGTACCGATAAATACCGGCTGCTTTTTCTGCTAAAGGTTAGTATTCCGTCTGCTTTACCTTTTTTAGCTACGTAAGCACCTAGTTTTTTTTGTATTAAATAATGTATAAAATTAAAAAAGCTCAAAAAATTGCTTTTACCAGAGCCGTTGGCACCGATTAGAATATTTATATTATGCAGTTCAAAATCTTTTAATTCTTTTATAGACTTGAAGTTTTGTATTGTAATTTTGCGTATAAATTTATTGCTCATTTGTTATTTCCTGGGTATTCTTTGCTTACTATAGTGTAATAACGAATTATATACTATACTCTTCGTCTTTGAAAGCTGGACTTTGTCATATTTTATAAATTGCTCCTCATGTACTAATTTGTACATGTTGGGACGTGTCCCCGTCGCAATTTATTGCAATATTCCTAGTCCAACATTCAAATACTTTGAGTATATAAGTTTTTATTTTTTTGTACATTTGTAACAATATTCCACTTTTAATTTTAAATTACTAAGAACATGATTTTTCCAGAAAGTAATCATAAAAGCCAGCATTGCACTACTGGCTATATAAATAATTACATACTTAATATTTATTCTGGACAATGTTTGTGCTACTAGCGGCGCGCTACCCCCAAATATCGCTACGGCGATGCTCCAAATAAATGATTGTCCAGTATAACGGATAGAAGGCGGAAAAATATCCGAGAGATATTTAAACACAGTGGCCGAAACTGCACCGTTGCCCAGAGCATACATGATTTCTGCCATAATTAAATATGGCGCTGTCCAGGCAATTGGCATAAATAATAAATATGCGGCGAGTATAGAACAAAATAATCCCAGACGTAAAATACCGATCCCATTAATAATCATTTTGGTCTTATTTTTGTTAATAATCAAATTAGTTATTAGATTAGTTTTACCGGAGTTGTTAATGGTATGGGTAAAGGATTTGCCAGCTTTAGCATATTCAGTAAGTGAGGCAAAGGTTAAAGTAAAGATAATCATTAGCCCTTGCCCTAGTGTGGAATAGGCTTTAGCATCTATTTTATCAACTAAGTTATTTTGTGTAACATGGCTAATCCACCAAATGTTGCAGATGTAGATATAAATTCCTATAAACGCTGCGATACAAAATGTTTTTATAACTGCCGGTAAATGATGTTTAATTAGTTCTCTAATCGGGTGAGCGACAAGTTTATCATGTAGTTTAATATTTAAAAATATATCACTTTCGGATAATTTACTTCTGATGTATAAACCCCAAAAACAAGCTGCCCCACCGATAATAAAAGGAATTCTCCAGCTCCAAGACGGCATATACGGCAGAGAAATAATAACAGCAATTATTGCCCCGCCAAACATGCCACAAGCTGCAACAATACCATTTAGACTTGACGATAAATATGGAGTTTGGGGATTGTTTTCAAATAAATAGATAGCGCCACCACATAATTCGCTAGATATTGAAATGCCCTGAATGATTCTGGCAATAATTAGCAATAATGGAGATAATATACCAATATCGCCATACGCTGGAATTAAGCCAATGGTTGTAGTAGCAATTCCCATGCCGATTAAAGAATAGTACATTGCTGGTTTTCTGCCAATGGTATCGCCGATTATGCCAAAAATAAACCCTCCCAGAGGACGGGCAATATAACTTACTGCAAAAGTTGCAAAGGCAGCCATAATACTTAAATTATGGTTTAGAGTTATAGGGTAGAAAACCGCAGCAATTTTATCAATCAGATATCCGAAAAGAGTAAATTCACCCCATTCCAAAAATGTGCCTATGCATATTGCCACGGTTTGCTGATTAAGTAAGCGATTAAATTTCATAGTAACCATGTAAATTATGCTGTGGTACAGCAGTAGTTTAAGTTATATCCAGTGAAAACCCTTAGCCAAAACCCCGAGTAATATGAAAAATCCACCGCCATAAAGCGCCATTAATTTTATTTCAAGCTCACGGATTTCTTTTCTTACTCTTTCAATTTCTTTTCTTACTCCCTCAATTTCTTTTTGCAACTTTAGCTCAGACTCACGAACATCGCCCTTAGTGGCGTGTTCTTTAGTTCTGAGTGCATCAAGCTCTACCTGTTGGGTTTGAATAGCTTGTACTTGTTGTTCCATGATTTCTGCAACTACGTCAGCTTGCGCTTCAGTAAAATTTGCGCTGCGCAGCTTTTGTATACATTTAACTATATCTATATAAAATCTAGGATTTCTTATATTATCGTTAATTTGAAGTGTTGTCATTTAAATAATGCTCCTGTTTTTACTTTTATCTTTATTTTAAAACTTAAAATTAGCCGTTTAGTATAAACTTAGTTTAGTAATTGGCGTAATACAAAAGGCAAAATACCTCCATGTTTATAATACTCCACTTCGATTGGTGTATCTATTCTACATAATACTGCTACAGTTTTAGTTTCGCCATTTTTATATTTAATTACCAAAGTTAAGTCTTGTTGTGGTTTAATATCATTAGTAACACCTAGTATATCATAGGTTTCTTGCCCGCTGATATTAAGTGTTTCAACTGAATCATTGTTTTTAAATTGGAGCGGTAGAACACCCATCCCAACTAGGTTAGAGCGATGAATACGCTCATAACTCTTGGCAATTACAGCTTTTACTCCTAACAACTGAGTGCCTTTAGCTGCCCAATCACGCGAACTTCCGGTTCCATATTCTTCTCCAGCAAATACTATAGTCGGGACGTCGTTTTTTATATAGCTCATTGCTGCGGTATAAATATCGGTTTGTGTACCCTCGTATAAAGTATATCCACCCTCAATCCGTGAGCCATTATCTAGTGGAGCTAGCATTAAGTTTTTAACCCTGACGTTAGCAAATGTTCCTCGCATCATTACCTCATGATGGCCGCGTCTTGAACCGTATGAGTTAAATTCTTTGGGTTCAACTCCGCGTTGTATGAGGTATTTACCGGCTGGAGTGGTGGGTTTAAACTGCCCCGCTGGTGAAATATGGTCTGTAGTAAATGAATCGCCGACAATAAGCAGCGCTTTAGCATTTTTTACTTCGCTAACATTTCCATGCGTCATAGAAAAGTCGGTAAAAAATGGCGGTTCCGCAATATAAGTGGAGTCAGGCCAAGTATAAACATTGCCAGTATCAGCCTTAATATTATTCCATAAATCAAGGTCTTTGGTTAGATCACTGTACAAGCGACGGTATACTTCTGGATCTTGAGCCAAGTATAATAACTCACTGATTTCGTGTGAGGTAGGCCAAATATCTTTTAAAAATACTGGCTCTCCATTACTGCCGTTACCTAAAGGCTCGGTATCTAGGTCAATATTGGTATTTCCGGCAATAGCAAATGCAACTACTAGGGGAGGCGAGGCTAAAAAGTTTGCCTTAACGTTGGGGTGTATTCTTGCTTCAAAATTACGGTTGCCGGATAGTACTGCAGAACCAATAATATCATGGGCTGAGATAGCTTCATTAATTTCAGGTTTTAAATCGCCAGCATTGCCGATACAAGTAGTGCAGCCGTATCCAGCAAGGTTAAACCCAAGTTTTTCTAAATATGGCGTAAGTCCAGCCTTTTGTAAGTATTCGGTTACGACACGCGATCCAGGCGCGAGTGAGGTTTTAACCCGGTTATGCACCGTTAAGCCTTTTTCTACAGCTTTTTTGGCAAGCAACCCTGCAGCTAGCAATACACTAGGGTTTGATGTATTGGTACAGGAGGTAATTGCAGCAATTACTACATCTCCATTACCTAAGTCAATTCCATCTAATTTGGTTGGATAACGCGTGTTTAATTCAGACGCCGGTTTATTGAACCCATTTTCGCTAACTGGTTTGCTAAATAAGCTGGTAAAGTTTTCTCGCATTTTTCCTAGCTCAATTCTATCTTGCGGACGTTTTGGACCCGCTAGAGAGGTTTTTATGCTGGCTAAATCAAGTGACAATGTACTTGAGTACTCAATTTCACCAGCTTTAGGCATACCAAACAATTCTTGAGCTTTAAAATATTTTTCAAATAACTCTATCTCTTCATCAGTTTTACCCGTTGAGTGCATAAATTTAACGGTTGCTTCGTCAGGCGGAAAATAACCCATGGTAGCACCGTATTCCGGCGACATGTTAGCAATAGTTGCACGGTCGGTTACTGATAAGCTGGCTGCACCGTCACCAAAAAATTCTACAAACTTACCAACCACTTTTTCACGGCGCAGCATTTCTGTTACTGTTAAGACCAGGTCAGTTGCTGTAATTCCTTCATTTAATTTATTTTTTAGTTCAACTCCAACTACATCCGGAGTTAAAAAATATACCGGCTGCCCTAGCATACCAGCCTCAGCTTCAATTCCCCCTACTCCCCAGCCAACCACACCAACTCCATTTATCATTGTGGTGTGAGAATCAGTACCCACCAGAGTATCTGGATAAACTACATTATCGCTATTATGGCGCAGACCGCGAAAAAAATGCTCTAAATTAACCTGATGCACAATTCCAACTCCGGGCGGGACTACGCTAAAAGTATCAAATGCCTGCATACCCCATTTCATGAATTGATAACGTTCATTATTGCGATGAAATTCTAGTTCCATATTTTGGCGTAGAGCATCGCGAGTTCCATAAAAATCTACTTGTACTGAATGGTCAACTACCAGATTAACCGGTACCAGAGGTTCAATAATTTTAGGGTTTTTGCCTAGCTTATCGGCTACACTACGCATAGCAGCAAGATCACATAACAGCGGCACTCCGGTAAAGTCTTGGAGCACCACACGCGCAACTACAAACGGTATTTCTTCGGTTCTAGTGGCGTTAGCCGACCAGTTGGCTACTTGTTTGATATGCTCTTCAGTTACTTTAATACCATCACAGTTACGTAAAACTGATTCGAGAACAATTCGTACTGAAACCGGGAGTTTTTTTAGATTAAAACCTTGTTTAGCTAATTGTGGAAGTGAATAATAGGTGTAAGTTTTACCGGATGTAGTAGTTAAGTTAGACTTAGTATTGTATAGATTGTGCATCATGATATGTGCTCCTTACAAATTATATATTTACTACCTTTGGGAAATGATATTTAAATAATCTTGATTAATTTAATAACAACATAATAAAATAAATAACATAAATAAACAACAAAAAGTTATATAAATAATTAATAATCTGATTAACAATCAATAAAAGCGCTATCAAATGTGATCACGGGTGTATTGATTAAGTTCGATTATTTGAACTTGGATCATCTTAAGCATAATTATACATCAAATTGTGTTACAATATGCCTAGATTATACCCAGGTTATGTTTTTATTTTTATATGGTTTTTATGAAAAATAAATTGGAACAACACAAGCAATATAAAGTATTAATAATTGCCCCATCTTGGGTGGGGGATATGGTCATGGCTCAAACTCTATTTAAGCTATTAAAATCTCAATATGGGGATGCTTTAATATTAGATGTTTATGTTAATGGCTGGGCCGGTGGATTATTATCACGTATGGAGGAAGTTAATTCAGTTATTAATAATCCGTTTGCGCATGGTGAGCTTAGCCTATTTCGGCGGATTAGCCAAGGCTTTAAATTGCGCAGTAATACGTATGATCAAGTATTTGTGCTGCCGAATTCATTAAAATCTGCAATTACGCCTTTTTTTGCTAAAATTAAAAAGAGATCCGGCTTTGTCGGTGAGAAACGTTATTTGTTGCTGAATGATATTTACCAATTGAATAAGCAGGAGTTGCCGTTAATGGTAGAGCGCTTTTGTGCTTTAGCCAATAAAGGGAAGAGATTACAGAATATCGAATTTCCCAAGTTAATGGTTGATGCTACTAACCAAGCGCAGTTGTATACTAAATTTGGTTTAGATATGTCTAAACCCATGATTGCATTTTGTCCGGCGGCTGAGTTTGGTCCGGCTAAGCGTTGGCCAACCGATTATTTTGCTAAATTAGCTGATTTGCTTGTGCAGCGTAATTACCAGATTATTATTTTGGGTTCAGCAAAAGATATTGAAATTAGTCAGGCAATTGTTGATGCAGTTGCGCATAAAGTTGGAGTATTTGATTTATGTGGCAAAACTAATTTAACTGATGTCATTGATTTATTGGGTGGTGCGTTTAGAGTGGTTAGTAATGACTCCGGTTTGATGCATATTGCTTGTGCAGTGGGAGTGCCAGTGGTGGCATTATACGGATCTTCATCTCCTGGATTTACCCCGCCGTTATCCAAAAAAGCCCAGATTATTAAGGTTGAACTTGAGTGCTCCCCATGTTTTCAAAGGACATGTCGCTATGGGCATTATAACTGCCTGAAATTTATTATGCCGGAAATGGTATTAGCTAAGCTTGACCTATAGTTTTGTTGTGAAAATATTTCCAAAAATATTAAACATGCAAAAATTAGAAAGAGCGGCGGGTTGTTAAGGTTGAACTTGAGCGTTTTCCCTATGATTTAAAAACATATGTTGCTATTGACAATAACACACACCAATACATTATCCTAACACAATTTGGGCATGACGCGGCGGTTTCATCTCGCTAATGTTACGTTTAAGTTGATCAATTGTTGTTGTTAAGCCTGAAATTCTCTTGTGACACTCATCTATTTTTTCAAATTTTTTGTGTTTAAGTTCTTTTACAGCTTTATTGAGTTGTTGCTGCTGCTGTTTAAAAGGAGTGTCTTTACCATAATATTTATTGTAAAACATAATAATTTGTTCTGGATTTTGGCCAAAAAACCAATTAGATATAAACTCGGTTAAGTCTTCAGCTGTATAAGTTGCTGAATAGCCATCAGTTCCTTTTAGTGATTTTTCTAACTGTGGTTTTATGTAATTTGTAAATTTGGGAATAAATTCATTTATTGTTGTGGATGTCTCAAGTTCTAAATTAAGCTCTGCCTTGCTTGCGAAATCATCTAGTACCCAGCTATTTATTATACCAGCGATACTTTGCAAACGCCACACTGCTTTGTAATCAATTTTTCCCACTAGTTCATCTTTAAATTTGTGGTAAGCATGCTTATTGTTGTAAGCATGCGCAAGATCTTGCTTGAATGCCACTGTTTGATTACTATTTGTCGAAGGATTGTTTTTATAATGTTCATACCAAACCGCATAATAGTAGGGATACTCCTTAAATGAACCCCCAAGATCTCTTTTTTCGGATGATACGTCCATATCCAAATCATAACGCCCAGCCCCCCAATTCTTTTTAGTTGAATCGCAGCCATATCCGCCTGCTAAATGGATAAACCAGTTAATCTTGAGTGCATCTATTAATTCTGGTTTAGGAGCTCGACTACCGGCACTTTCGATAAAAACAGATTTTGATTTATCAAAACCATTTTTGGTATGATTGTGTCTAATCGGTATAGCTATAATATTCTGTAAATCTAGTATATAAATTTTTCTGTAGATTTCCATGGAAAGTGCGTTAATTTTTTTGATTTTAGCTTTAGTTAGTTTAGATTTTTCGTTGCTGATTTTTTTTAAATATTCGGGTGCTTCTAGTCTAGTTCCAATATCGCTGCTAACATAAGATTCGTGAGGATATATTGCACCAAAACCCCCTCTGCCTAAACTATTACCATAGTGTCCAAATACTGATTTTTGATGTAACGGTATTCCAGTTTGGCTATCCTCATATATGAGTTTACCGCTATCTTTTTCTAATGTTCTTTTAGTGCTTTTATCCAGTGCGTAGGATCTTTTATTAGAATAATGTAGTTTTATGAGGAGGGTTTGAAAAAACAATTTAAAAGTTTCAGTGTCTGTTTTAGCTTTGTCGAATAGCACCATTCCAATTTTGTGGTCGGGATCTGAAGTATGTCTGATGGGAATGCTAATTATTTTACCGTCATTGGTTATACATAATTCTACTTCTGCAGTAAGGTATATTTGTCTCGCTTCTATGGTGTTGGGAACTAGTTCTCCGGACTCGGGGTCGGCTAATCTAATTGTTTGAGTATTTTTAACATTATTATCGTTATTATAATCATTATATACTGCTTCTGTATTTTGTACAAAATTGTCTAGATTAAATTGTGGGTTTTTTACTAAAAATTTAGCGATCAGTACGAGGTTGTTTTTTATTGCG
The DNA here is from genome assembly GCA_030917485.1 of Pseudomonadota bacterium. Taxonomy (GTDB): domain Bacteria; phylum Pseudomonadota; class Gammaproteobacteria; order Burkholderiales; family UBA11063; genus Aquella. The sequence goes on along the minus strand of JAUPUP010000255.1, from coordinate 917 downwards.
GTAGTTCTTGCTAAGCTGCTGGTAGTTCCTCCATCTTTTGGGCTTCTACGGGCAATCGTTCCTGCTGGTATAAAATAAATGAAGAGGAGACAGATCTTTAAGTAATGTGCACATTGACCCTTCAATCCACTGTATGCAGTAATTGCTTTAATGCTATTATCAATTTGTTCTTCAATCTCAATTTGGGCATTTGCTTGACTCTCAATTTGAGTATGTATTAAGGTGGTGTTGGAAGAGCTGGGTCCACTAAAATAAAGGGATTGATTATCATTGGCAGGTGGTATTGAGGTTGTTGAGTTTTCTGTATTTGATTTCGGTTTTACTACTTGATTTGTTGCTTGAACCATGCGAAACGCCATGCCTTGAGAAACATTTGCTATTTTCTGTTTTACTGGAGTGCCTTTATTCATTTTTTACTGCCTCATAAAAGTGTTATACTTTAGTTATCGCTGTGAATTAGAATAAGGTTTTACCTTTCAAATTAAGATGATAATTTAGGATTATGAATTAGTATAGACTTTTTTCATGGTAAATTCAGTAGTTAATTGGGTGGTAACCTAATATTGCAGCGAATGTTTGTTTTTAAACATGAAACACCACCCAAATGTAAGACTAAATTATGTTACAATAAGTTCTGCGCAAAGTTGGGAGTTAAAGTAAGTGGTATTACGTAAATTAATCAATTCGATTGTACCGAGTAAGGGTGATATATTTTTTACCTTATTTGAAGATGCATCTATTAATGCGCACGAGGCAGCAAAAAATTTTGTGGATATATTAAGCTGCAGAAATGAGACCTTATTATTGCAGCTATTTGCCAACTCTAGAGGTTTGAAACAAAAAGCGAGTGAAATAAATAAAAAAGTATTACAGTCGCTTAATAAGGAGTTTATTACTCCGATTGATAGAGGGGATAT
>JAUPUP010000254.1 GCA_030917485.1 Pseudomonadota bacterium | reverse complement strand
ATGGCAAACGATATAACGGTTGGATTAAATTCTAAGTTAATTAATGATAATACAGGGATTGAGTACTCTAACTATGGTATTGGTTATCGTTATTTTATTACTCCAGAAAATCAGTTTTTGTATGGTAGTCCAACTCAACAGGCACAATTATACCTACCACAACCTAATTTAATTACTGAATTGGGTAATAAATGGTCGCAGACGTTAAGTTCAAATTTAAGTTATCAGTATAGTACAGTATACGAAACTACCGATGCGTATACTGCACAATTTAAGTATAATCCAGAGCCATATAAAGTCCTAAATACAAGATTTGGATATCAGTATAATATGCCACTCTTATATTACGCCTATACACCTGGTCAGAACTTTGCGCCAGTTGCCTATGAAAATCAATATGCTTTGGACGTGTCTGGACAATGGCCAATTTATAGTAATCGATGGCTATTTGATGGACGAGCCAACTATGATTTTACTTATGGATCTTTATTAAATCTTTTATATGGCGCGGAATATAATGGCGGATGCTGGAATGTGAAAGCGTTATATGAAAATTATATAACCAATGTTAACCAGGTAAATAATGCTTTTTTCTTGGTTTTTGAATTAAAAGGTATTGCAAGTTTAGGTACGAGTGACCCTACCAGTGATTTACGTATGAATATTCCAGGCTATATGCCAATGTCAAATACACCTGGATTTGCCCCAGTGTCGAATATTCACTAGCTAAATTCAAGGGTTTTGTAATATAATTGATAATGCAATAATACAATAATATAATAATGCAATAATATAATAATGCAATATATATACTCTTCGTCTTTGGTTTACTTGCGAAGCTAAAGCTGGACTTTTTTGATGCTAGAAGTATTTCGAGTCGAAGACAAGGAATATCGCAATAAAAAGCGACGGGGACGTGTCCCACCGTGTACATATAAGTACACGAGGAGCGTTTATAAGATATGACACAGTCCAGGATTGAAAGACGAAGAGTATATACTAATTAATAACTGAAAGACAAAGAGTATATAAATATAACAGCCAGAACAGGTAATCTATGTAAAATGAATGTACTATCTAAAAAACTATCTATAAGAGTAAAATCACTATTTGTGATGAATGCGATTATCATTACAGCATTTATTGCGGTAATCTGCAGTCAAGCGTGTTATGCAAGCAATGTTTCTCAAAGAGGCACTTACGGCACTACTTCATCGGCCAATGATACAGCAAGTTTTGCTAGCGAATCTAAGCCGTCACAGCTAAATGTTCCATTGCCGAATGCAAATACTAAATATTACTATACATATGAAAGTGAAAACCTTGCTGATAACAAGCTGCCAATAACCACTGTTAATAAGATAGTTGCATTTGTTAATAAAAGTGTAATTACTTCCAATCAGGTTAATGATAAAGTTCAGGAAACACTGCGTGGATTTAAGCAAAAAGGAATAGTTCCACCCAATATTAACGATATTAAAAGTAGGGCGCTTGATCAATTAATTATGCAGAGAATTCAGCTTGATTTAGCGGCCAAGTCCGGAATTAAAGTGAGTGATTTGGAGGTGGCGGATACTATCAACAGTATTATTAACCAGAATAAAATGAATGTGGATCAGTTTAAGAGCAACTTAACTAAGCAAGGTTTAACTTTTGATGAGTTTAGAAAACAGGTGCAGATTCAAATGGTGATTGATAGATTAAAACAACGAGATGTTGATGCTCGGGTTACAGTGAATGAGGACGAGGTTAATCGGGTATTAAACAGTGAAGCATATAAAAATCGCATTGATTACAATTTGTCAGATATTATTATTAGTTTGCCTGAGCAGCCTACGGCTGAGATTATTCAGCAGAAACGTGATTTGGCTGCTAAGGCATATAGTGAGCTTAAATCTGGAGTTCCATTTTATCAGGTGGCGGCTAAATATTCTAGCGGTCCCAATTCATTAAATGGTGGAGAGCTAGGTTGGAGAACGAATGCTGCCCTACCTCCGCAAATTTTGGAGGCGTTAAAAAATTTAAAATCTGGCGAGTACAGCCAGATTCTTCAGATGCCGGTTGGTTTTTTTATTTTTCGGGTAAATCAACTTAAGCAACATGGTATGTTGCAAATTGTTCACCAATATCATGTGCGACATATTTTAATTAAAGTAAATGAAATTGTTGGGGATGAAGAAGCGCATCAAAAAATAATCTCAATTAAGAATGCTTTGGATAAGTATGCTAAAAATACAACTACGCAAAACCAGCAATTTATTAGTTTGGCCAAGGAATATTCTCAAGATACCAGTAGTATTAATGGTGGAGATTTGGGGTGGGTAAGTAAGGGGGATACGGTACCTCCATTTGAAAAGGCTATGCTAAGCACCCCAGTTGGGGTGATAAGTGAGCCAATTCATAGTCCATTTGGCTGGCATATTTTGCAGGTATTAGCAGTGCGTGATTCTAATTTGACTAATGATCGAGAAAAGGCTGAAATTAGGCAGGAATTACATGAAAATAAGGCGGGAATGCTGTATACTCAATGGCTACGTGACATACGCGATATGGCGTATGTCAAAATTAATGATAATTGACTAAGTGCCTAGTTGATGTGTTTGTACGCAAAGTATACGCAAATTGTAATTTGAAGTAGACGTCAAAATTAAACCCAGTTTTTATGTTATAATTCGGTAGGTAAATGTCAGGTATATGCCTATAATGCTTAAACCGTTTCTAAAAACAGGTGAAACAAATGAATCTAAAAAAAACGATTTTTGTAACTTCTGGAGAGCCTGCCGGCATAGGTCCGGATATTTGTTTAGATATCGTTAAGCATGATTTTTTTTCTAAATATCCTAGATATACAATTGTGGTGGTTGGTGATATTGAGTTGCTTAAACATCGGGCAAATCTATTGCGTTATTCAATTAATTTGGAAGAAATAACTTCAGATGATTTGCCAGCATCCGGCAATGCTAATACATTATATGTGCTTAATGTTCTTTGTAAGAGTAAGGTTATTCCTGGTGTATTAAATTCACAAAATTCATCTTATGTGTTGGCTACTTTAGACAAGGCAATTACTTTATGTAAGGAAGGTAAGAGTAACATTGTTGTAACTGCACCGGTTAATAAAGAAGTTATTAATCAGTCTGGAGTAAATTTTGTTGGGCACACCGAGTATTTTGCGGCTAAATTGGGCAAAAATAAGGTGGTAATGATGCTGGCTAATCAAATGATGAAGGTGGCGTTGCTTACTACCCATTTGCCACTAAAAGATGTAGCTCACAAAGTTACGGCAGACAATCTAAACCAGACTTTAAAAATAATTATTGATTCATTTGCTAATTATGGAATCCCCAATCCTAAAATAGCTGTATGTGGATTAAATCCTCATGCTGGTGAAGGTGGCTATTTGGGAGATGAAGAATTAACTACCATTAATCCAGTTATACAAGAATGGCAAAATAAAGGATATAACGTATCCGGCAGTTATCCATCTGATACCGTTTTTTTGCAGGCACATCAATATGATGTTATTTTGGCTATGTATCATGATCAGGGATTACCTGTATTAAAATATTCTGGATTTGCGACTGGAATAAATGTTACTTTGGGTTTGCCAATTATTCGTACATCGGTGGACCATGGGACAGCACTAGAGATTGCTGGTACTGGTAGGGCAGACAGCAGTAGTCTAATTCATGCAATAGAATTTGCCATAAATTGTGATAAATAACATTTATATGTTGGGTCTAGTCGGGCGGTTTATTGTTCAGGATTTAGTGTGTATAGATTTTATAAAAAGGTATATAAAATGTCAAAAACATCAAAAAAAAATGCCATTTATGGACAATCGGGTGGTGTAACTGCGGTAATTAACAGCTCTGCATCAGGAGTGATTTCTGCATGGCGTGAACACCAAGATGAAGTTGGTGTGTTGTATGCTGCAGAAAATGGAATACTGGGAGCATTGAATGAAGAATTAATTGATACTAGTTGCATTAGTGATGATGTTGTAAAAAACTTACGTTATACTCCAGGCGGTGCGTTTGGTTCATGTAGGTATAAGTTGAAAAATTTAGCAGAAAATCGCCAGCAATATGAACGTTTGATTGAAGTATTTGCTGCACATGATATCGGATATTTTCTTTATAATGGTGGTAATGATTCAGCGGATACTTGTTTAAAAGTGGCTGAAATTGCTAAAGAGTTAGGTTACCCACTTCAGGCGGTGCATATTCCTAAAACTATTGATAATGACTTAGTTATTACGGATAATTGTCCGGGTTTTGGTTCAGTGGCTAAATATGTTGCAACTTCAATTAAGGAGGCAGGTATTGATTTAGCTTCAATGTATGCCACATCAACCAAAGTATTTATTTTAGAAGTGATGGGAAGGCATGCGGGGTGGATTGCTGCTGGAGCTGCATTAGCTTCTGATAATGAACTATCTCCGCCACACATTATTTTATTTCCAGAGATAACTTTTGATGAAGAGGCTTTTTTACATAAGGTGCAAGCAGTGGTTAATCAGGTTGGTTACTGTGTAATTGCTGTATCTGAGGGTATTCGTGACAAAAACGGAGTTCAATTAAGTGCAGCGGCTAATGTAAAAGATGATTTTGGACATGCCCAATTGGGAGGAGTTGCACCAATTTTAGCTAATTTAATCAAGCAGCGCTTAAATTTAAAACAGCATTGGGCTGTTGCTGATTATTTACAACGTTCAGCCCGTCATATAGCTTCACGCACTGATGTTGAACAAGCTTATGCTGTTGGTTATGCGGGGGTTAAATACGCTTTAAGCGGACAAAGTTCAGTTATGGCATACATTAAGCGAATCTCACAACAACCATATTTATGGGAAATAGATTGTGCACCTTTAACTGAAATTGCTAATAAAGAAAAATTTATGCCGCGTGATTTTATTAGTGTAGATGGTTTTCATATTACTAAAAAATGTCGTGAGTATATGGAGCCTTTAATTATGGGTGAAGATTATCCACAATTTAAAAATGGTTTGCCTGATTATGTGCGGTTGACGCATGTAAAAATTGCTAAAAAATTACAACCTTTTATATTAATAAAGTAGCAATATTAGCAGCGGCGCAGCGATATTTTTCATTAGATAAGGCAATAAATTTGAGCAATGAAATACGTAAAATCACCTTAGGTATAACTGGTGCAAGTGGCATTCCAATAGCCTTTACTTTATTAAAGCAGTTGTTAGCTGCGCAGTGCAGCGTGCATTTGATTATAACTAAAGCTGGGATTGTAACTATTAAACAAGAGACTAAAGTTAGTCTTTCGGCAAATCCGCTAAGCTGTCGGAATATTTTGGTTGAACATCTAAGTTTGATCAATGCCGACTCTTTATCTGTGTATACCAATGATGATTGGTTTAGTCCGGTTGCATCAGGTTCAAGTGTTGATGAGGCAATGGTTATTTGTCCGTGTTCGATGGCAACTCTTGGTAAAATAGCCAACGGTATTGGTGATGATTTACTCAGTCGTGCTGCTGATGTAATTTTAAAAGAACGCAAAAATCTGATTATAGTGCCTCGTGAAACGCCGTTGTCTGTAATTCATCTGGCTAATATGCAGACTTTAGCCCAGCTTGGGGTGTGTATTTTACCGCCGACTCCAGCTTTTTATACTCATCCGGCTAGTGTTGAGGATATGATTAACTTTATTGTTGGGCGTATTTTAGATCAGTTATCAATAGATAATCAGGTGGTGAAGCGTTGGGGGAGGTCAGATGAACAAGAGCGTTAGTGGATGTTCTCAAGGCAATAATTATCAGCTCGGCGTAGGCGTCAGCATCAGTATTAACTTAATTAAAAAAAATTTATAAGGTAGGTGTTAAAATGACTAATATATTTGATAAAATAAAGCAACAAGTTACCAGCCATAAAGTGGTGCTGTATATGAAGGGTGATCCCAAGTTTCCGTTGTGTGGTTTTTCTGGAAGGGCGGTAAAGTGCTTATCACTTTGCGGTGTTAAGGATTTTTTTTCGGTTAATGTTTTAGCTGATGATGAAATTCGTCAAGGTATAAAAGAGTATTCTAATTGGCCAACTATTCCACAATTGTATATTAATGGTGAATTTATTGGTGGTTCAGATATTATTGCTGAAATGTATGAATCAGGCGAATTGCAACAATTACTAGCCACTTAAAGGTATTTCGGATGGTTGAGAGATTTTTAAATATTGCTCAAATTCGTCATGTTGAGGCAGAAGCTCTTGCTAAATATAAACTAGATTTGATGGATGAGGCTGGTTCTAGTGTAGCTCGATTGGTGGAAAGTATTTTGACTAAGGGGCAAAAAGCATTAGTTTTGGTTGGTCGTGGGAATAATGGCGGAGATGGAGTTGTTGCTGCATTAAAACTATATAGTTTAGGTTATGATGTAACGGTTTGTGCGGTTGCCCAAAAATTAAACCCGCATACTGAAAAATTAATTGCTAAATTTACCAAATTTGGAGGACGTGTTTTAACCAGGTTGCCTACCAAATTTGATCATTATGACATGGTGATTGATGCTATTTTGGGTATTGGCATTAAGGGTGAGCTTGAACAGCGGTTGATCCATCTAATCAATGCGTTAAATCAAAGCGGTAAAACTATTGTGGCGGTTGATACTCCAACTGGCTTAGATCCTTTTTCTGGTCAAGTATACGGTAGTGCAGTTAGAGCAGACTATACAATTACTTTTATTAGTGATAAACCTGGGTTTTATACCGGATATGGTACGGATTTATCTGGAAAGGTAATTGTAGAGCAATTAGTGAACTTGGATAAATACTCTCTAAGTGGTGAAGAAACTGCAACTAAAGTAGTGGCTAATGATTTAGACACAATTAATTATACTGCTTTGATTCGTAAGATTCATCATACTAATAAGGGTACATTTGGTAAGGTGGCTATAATCGGTGGTAATAGCGGCATGCATGGCGCTTTGTATTTAGCTAGTCGTGCCGCCATGCTTTTGGGAAGCGGTAAAGTTATTATGGCGCCGATAGATAACAAATTTCTAGTGGACATATTAACTCCAGAATTAATGATGGCAAGACCAAAACAAATATTAGAAAATTTGCATGAATACTCAGTGGTAGTGATTGGTCCGGGATTGGGTACTGATGATAATGCACGTAAAATATTGACTAAATTAATTCATCAAAAAGTAAATCATCAAAAAGTAAAATTTATTTTTGATGCTGATGCTCTAAATTTGCTTGCAGCAAATGAGCAAATACATGCAGATTTTAAACTAATTCCAGATAAAATTATTACTCCTCATCCTGGAGAAGCTGCTCGATTATTGGAAACTACGATTGATGACGTTGAACAAAATAGATTTGATGCGTTAAATAAATTAAGAGTAAAATTTAATACTATAGTTTTACTCAAAGGGTCTGGTTCCTTGATTGAAGATAATCGTTATATATACCTGAATCAAACCGGTAATATGGCATTATCTAATGCGGGGCAGGGAGACACTTTATGCGGTATGATCGCTGCGTTTGTAGCTCAGGGCATGGATTCATCTTCAGCCTTACGTTTAGGAGTTTATCTACACGGTAAGGCTGCCGAAACATTGTCAGCGTCTATTGGCTATAATGGTATCTTAGCGACTGAGATAGCCTTAACTGCAAGGAGCTTGCTCAATCAATTGTTGTATAAATGAGATAGAATAATTACCTCGTTTTAGGAAAACATAACAAGATTAATTAGGTTTTTTTACCCCATATCAAATTTGCTGATATGTTATGGGAACTGGCAAAATCGTTTGATACTAAATCAATACAGGTTCCATTACTTAGAGAACGCTTTAATTGATCAATACTATTTGATTTGCCATAGTCTTTCTCCATATGATCAATACATAGTTCAAATAATCTACCAAATATACAGTTTGCCACGTTTTGGGGATTATTATGAAATCCGAGTGAGCCTTTCTTGGCTATTTTGCCGAATATATAAGTTAGGTGTTGCTTTTCTGTTTTACTTAAAATTATCCAAAAATTATGTAGCGTATCCGGATAGTAGGTTAAAACATCTGTCTTTAGAAGAGTCTCCATTAGCTGCATTTTTTTCATGTTATCCTTGCCTTCGTCTGAGAAAAAAGAAAAATATCCCCCAGAAGTTTTTATTACATACTCTATAGCAATTCTATAGTCGTCGAGTGTTTTTTCCATTTCTATGGTATAAAGATGCTTGGTTACTATTTTTTTATTATCCTGGTTGTTTAGAAAACGTGATACATCGTCAATGGTGGGGTTGCGGTTATTATTATAGCCGATATCTTCTAACGATTTTATCGTGGGTGGTTTACCTTCATTGTTAACATAAAAATGTACTTTCCTACCTGGTATATCAAGCGCTATTTTATTATAAGGTACTTTTTTACCCGATTCATATGCTACTACTTTATACTCTTGATTTGCAATACTGTTTGGATTTAATAATGTATTTAAAATAAAGTTAAACAATTTTTCTGATTTATACTGAGTTAGGTCTAATGGCTTAGTTAGGTTTTGAATTTTAACAGGAAACATATCAAAAAATTCACTGTTCTTGTTAATTGGTTCCAAATGAAATTGTCTGTCATTTATCGAATATATACGCAATTTAGTTTGCAAGTTTTCTGCATCTTCAAATATGAGGTTTGTTTGTTTATCGACACCAAAAATAAGATTATTAAAAATTTCTTTTGCTGCTTTTAGTTTGCTTGATATCAATGTTCGATTCATTTCTAAATTAGAATCAAGGTATACAGCGAGTAAAACTCTATTTTTATCGTGTATTAACCCATAGCTTCCATACCTGCCAAGAACATCGTATAAATCGTATTCGGTGCCATTAATAAATATAGTTAAATTGTCTTCGAGTTTAACAAAATCAGTAGCAAATTGAATATGTTGGGCTAATATGTTGGCAATAATTGTAAATTTATCTTGTTTGGAGTTGGAAAATACACTGATTAATTCCAGGTAGCTTTGCTGTTCCATTATCCATTTACTTAAGCTATCCCTGAGGAACTTTGCTAATAAAGTTATTTGTGTGTCATTATTAACATAAGGTTTAGCAACTATGGCATGGATTAGTTTGCAAATAAGTAGTCTCACTTCTTTGTCAGTAATTTCTGCAAAATTAAATTCAACAATGTTTCTTATAAATTCATCTATATCATTTGAGAGGTAATTAACCATATTCATACACTCTATTAATTTATTGATTATTCTAACTATAACAACAGTATCGAAATGGCTAGGTTGATTTGCTATTTGTTTAATAATCATTAATATCGTAGTTATGTTGCCATTTTTAATTAATTCATTGATAATTTGAACAAGGGAAGATTTTAATATTTCGGTTCTTATTAGATTAAAGTTAATTTTTATTATTTTTTCTCCAGCATAAACTTTCATTTTAGCAATATATGAGTCATTGGTAAAGTATAGATTAGGTTGTGTAATTAATTCGCTGCATATGGAAATAATTTTTTGTGCAATATTTGGGTTGGCAATTGTGGCGAAATCAATTGTAAATATATTTTTTGCAATTTGAAGTGATATCTTTTCTATACGTTGCTTGGCTATCTCAGCTATTAAATTTATGCTCTCATCCTCAATTAATGAATATTGATTATCTGTGAAATTAAATTGGTTGAGATTGTTTTTTAAAATTTGCACTATATAGTCCAGTTGGTTAACATCTTTTGTAAGAGATAATGTATATTGAATAATTTTTAGCAAAATATTTTGGGTGTTTGTGCTGGTAAACTTAATAGACATATTCGCTATAATCTTTAATCCATAGCTTAATATTTGTTTTTTTATATTTATTTCCATATCAGCATGGTTGGAGTAGTTATAAATTGCACATAATATAAGATTTTCTTTGCCTAGCTTGACATGATGTATAAGATTAATCCAGGCTAAATTCTTTATTAGCAATTGGTGTATTGGGTTATCTTGTAGGGTTAATGTAGATAGGTTCTTCTTTGAAAGAGTGAGGTTATAAATTACATTGGCGTATATATCTTTTAGCTGCTGTGGTAAATTGTTTAAATCATCTATTACTCTAGAAATTATGTTTAACATCCTATTTTGTGGTTCTGTGAGATTACTGTTTATAATTAGACAAGTTGACTGTGCAATATTTTGTTGAACACTTTGGTCATTAATTTGAGTAAAATTTATTGCGTCTATAACATTAACAAATAGATTATGAATGTCACTACTATCAGTATTATGATTAACAAGGTAAGATAGGCTATTGATTATGGTATTCCTAGACGCTATATCAGTTATATCGTTAATTTTAATATTTTTTATACAAGCTGTTATAGCAGAGTGATTATTATGTGTTAGAGTATTTATTACAAAAATACCGTTATTTGTATGTGTAGGATTTATAGGTTGGGTAATACAATTATGAATAATTTTTGTTGTGTTTTCTATGTCAGATGTAGCTAATGTTAAGATTATTTGTTTTACTATATCGAAGTTGTTAACATATGTAGCAGCAGCTAAATTCATATTGAGTAAGTTGTTTAGAAGTAGCGCTTTTATGCTGCTTAAAGACGGGTTACTGTTGCCATGATGAAGTGCTTTAAACACATAACTTATGCCTGTTGTTTTGTTATCTTTAGCTGCGTATAATTGGATTGATGGATTAATTAACTGAAGTATTATCTTTAAAAGTATGGTTTGTTCTTCCATGTTTGAGAAATTAGCTAAATTAATTTTTATGATGTTTTGTGTAAGCTTTAAAAAATAAGAATCGTCTACTATATCGTTGCCTTCTCCTTCTATTAATTTTGTAATTATTTTAAGTAGAGGCATTTTTACAGTATTGGCAGATGAAAATATTTTAGAACATGTATCGTCAATAATTTGCAAAAAATTATCTCGCATACTTAGTGTGGTTGCAAAAGTATAAAATATTGCGTTTATATGGTTTTGCTGGATCAATGTAATATTTTTATTGTTTAGTTCAATTACCTTTATGCTTTTTGCGATTTTGTCGCCAAGTTTTTGATTATCAAGCTTGATTAATCTTTGCAACGTTTCAGTATAGGAAGATAAACAACCTGAAGTTTGAATATTAAGCGGATTAATTTTGGATAATGCGTCTATTACATTATTATGAATTTCTTCAATACTATAATCAACTAACGTAGATAATACTTGCATAAAAATTTCTAAGTTGCCTGAGTTTGTAGTGATGTAGTTAGAGAGGACATTATTATCACTAATTTTTTTTAAAATATCTGCAGTGGGAATTGCTGTTAGCGCATTATTTGGATTAATATAAAGAAGGTGCTTTAATAATGTAAGAAGAGTTGATGTATTAAGTCCATCCATCGTGTCGTTACTAAAATTTACAGTGTTAAGTACATTGGTAATTTTCCGCCATTTGCTCTTTTGAAATGTGTCGGGATTACTTCTCAATCTGTCTAACTTGCGAAGCAGTTCTGATATTATATTTCTGGATTGAAAAAATTGCATGTTTTTGATTATAGTCTCTAAGGCTTCTTTTGCAAACCTTCCTTTATGTAATGATATTAAATTCCAAGTTTGTCTGATAAAATTTTTCTTAGTGTTCTCATCTTGATTGCTGAGATCAATTTCGCTCAGGCTTTTTTTAATTGTTGCTATTTGACTGGTATAAAGCTCTTGATCACATTGCGCAAAAACACTGTTAATTATTTGACTAAATTCAAACCCGATATGCATAAGCTCTACAAGCACAAAGCTGGATAGATTTTTGGCTAAGATAGTTATTATTGGGTTTGTTGAAGTGTCGTTCTTGTGCTCTAAGGCTCTGTTATAAACAGTTGAAATGGCGAAGGAAATAAAATTTTTTATATTCGAGATTTTTATTTTATAATCATTATACTTTTGGGGTTGATTAGGTGGAATTTCAATTTTAGTTTTATAAATTTCTATAAACTTTCTGACTATATCAAAAATAGTGCTGGTAGATGTAGCAGCCAATTCTATATTACTCTCATTAATAAGTTGTTTGATTTGACTTCTAAATAGTGATTCACTCTTATGAAAATATAAATATATATTACTAGTGAGAAAATCTTGGGCTGGAATCTTTTCTAGCAACAAGCTATATTTAATTAAGTCGAGAATATTTTGATTGGTTTTTGATAATTGATTAAAACTCATTAAAGTATCAATTATAATTACTTTTATAACTGATTGATTATAGTCTTGGGCAGAAAACCTTATTTTTATACACATCCAACTCCTAGTTGATTTATATTTTCGCCAGTTACTATTACTATTTCTATTTGTAGTTATAATATAGAGCGCTTTTATGATTTCGGTAGAATCATATTTACTGGTTAACTCGCCACTACCTATAATTTCTTTTAACTTTGTCTCTAGTGATTTTAAACTTTCTGATTGTTTTTTATCTGCCTCACTAGGCTTAAGTTTATTATCTGCTCTGATAGAATTTAACTTGTCAATTATTACAATAATCGCTTGTCGTTGAGCTAGCGAAATTATAGACATAAATTGAGTAACTTTATGTAAGGCGATAGCTTTAGAATTATGAGTAACATCCAGTTTTTTCAATTGTTCTAATTGGATGGAATGGATACTCGGTAAAGCAGGATTAAGGCTATCTAAACAATCTAAACAACTTGATATTTCATCACTTAGTGAATCGTGATTATTACAAATAGAATTAATTAAAATGATTGGATTTATGGTGCTTGGATCTGATAGTCTAGCTGACAGCCAATGTATAACTTTAGTGAAATCTTCACGTGAAATATTGTTTTTGCTATATAGTTTTTTATATGGTTTTTCATTTTCTTCTTCGACCTGTTGATATAAATAATCATAATTGACGCCATGAGCTAAGTTTTTATTAGAAATGATGCTAATATCAATGTCTTCTTTAGTAAATATGATAATCTTTATGGTTTGAATAAATTTATCTTTTTCTTCTGGCCTTAAATTATCTAACTCAATGCGAATATGATCGATTAGTAGGTTAATGGCATCCTTTGGATGTAACGTATTAATAACGCTAAGACAATTCCTATTTTGTACACGATCAAAAAAATGAGACCTTGATACGCCGATTGTAGCTGTGGTGACTGTAGATGTAGTAAACATACTTAAAGAATTACCTAAAACTCGATTTGTTTATCATTTAACTAAAATTATTTACAATTAATTGCTTGTCAGTAATTAAAGTGTAAATAAACCGATATTTGTACTTTATTATTAACAGGTGTAAGTTTAAGATTATAATATGTAGGTAAAATTTAAGATGGTTTTTCTGGGTGGTTTATTGATTATTTTTTACAGCAGCGTAACTTATATAATGTTTATATGTGCGGTGGAGGTAGAGAAATTGATTCTTGAACCTCCTCCTTATTTCAAAGCTTACAAGCGGATTAATTTTAGAATAACACCCCAATTCTGGCATATACTGTAGAATTGCCGTCAGGATTGCCGTTTGGTTGGTTATTAAATGACTGGTCGTATTTATAACCTATACCAAGTAATACTATTTGAGAAATATCGTATTGAACTTCTGGATTTAAAGTATAACGGAAATCTTGTACTGTACCAAGATCATAGTTATTGCTGAATGATGGATTGACTGCTGCTGGTACTGCACCGCCACCATTTTGTGTTGTACTGTATGCCATAGCGTCCAGAGAAACTTTTAGGCTCTTGCCAAAGCGATATTCTGGTTTAGCTCCAGCTCCATAGTTATCAGTTAATGCACCTAGTGCAGTTCCATAACTACCCGTAATGTATGGTATTACTTGGAAGCCATTAGCATCATTGTTAAAGAACTGAAAAGCATAACCAGCTTTTGCAGTAGCTAGAAAAAACCCGTAAGTAGAACCACCTAGACTTGATGGTGGATTGGTAGTCGCTAAAACTTGCCAACTATTTGAGTTATATGCAGATCCATACGCTTCAGCGTTGATCCAGATATTAGCCTTACTTTGATAAGTTGCACCTAACGTGTAACCATTGGAATTGCCACTGGCGCCTTCATTCATATAGGTGCTGCTATATTGTAAATATGCATTGTTATTAAAATCTTGAAATCCTGTAGCCAAGGCTATAGTTGCGCTACAATTTAGTAAAATTATTAGAGTTTTTTTCATAGTTCGCTTTCTTCATATATATAATATCAATTATAAACATTGCCGCACATTGAACACTGGGGATTTTAGGCACAAGCGGTGTGCGTGCGGTGTGGATTTTAACATTATTGGGTGGAGTAGAGCAAAATATTTATACATATTCTTTTTATTGGATTAGTTGTGGCAATCCTATCACAAACACTACTTCTTGTTTATGTAAATTAGGTAAAATAATTTGTTGTTTCCACTCTTTAAGGGAGCGGCTGATAATTGTTTGATTTTCATTCATCAGGTTTATTGCAAGACTTATGATTATTTGAGCGTCAGTTAAGATGCTAAGTAATGATTCGAATAACTGTTGATTGCGAAATGGTGTCTCAATTATGATTTGACTTTGTTCGCTTTGGATAATTAAGTCCTGTAGTTGCTTAATTTTAGTGATTCGTTCGTTATGATTAATTGGAATATAGCCATTAAAAGCAAATGATTGACCATTTACGCCACTGCTCATTAATGCAAGCATTAATGAGCTTGGGCCAACTAGTGGTATAACTTCTATTTTATGCTGATGAGCCAGATTAACAATCGAGCCTCCAGGATCAGCTATTGCTGGTAGTCCACAGTCAGACAGAAGCCCCATATCATGCCCGGCTAATAGAGGTTGAATTAGGGAAGCGAGATCTTTTTGGTGTTTATTGAGTTCGCTAATGTGTAAGTTTTGTAATGATTGGGCTAAGTTTAGATGTTTTAAATGTTGCCGTGCAATTTTTGCTGTTTCAACAATAAAGTATTGTAAATGCTGAATCAACGGTAGATGGTTAATCAAAATTGAATTGCCATTTATCGTATTTGCTAAAGTCGTTGGAATTAAAAATAGTTTTGCCATATGTAAGTTATCACTGGAAAATTAATAAAAAATTTGTTGGTGATAGACGCCTAAGTTTAGCATGTCTTGGCTGTCCTTGGTTACTTGAATTTGATTATTATTCATTATAGTTACCTTGTTATCCAGAATTTTTTGAATGATAAACGGGTAAATAATATGTTCTAAATTCAGAATACGTAAAGCTAGGCTTTCTCTGGTATCTGTATCTTCAACTGGAACTATTCCTTGAGCTATAATTGGTCCTTGATCAAGGGTTGGAGTTACATAATGTACTGTTGCGCCACTTACTTTAACCTTTGTGTTAAATGCTGCAGTTTGGGCATCTACTCCAGGAAATGCAGGTAATATAGATGGATGAATATTAATCAATCTGCCAAAGTAACGCTCAACAAAATCATTCGTTAAAATACGCATAAAACCAGCCAGAACAATTAATTTTGGTGAGTAAACATCAATTAGCTTAGCAAGTTCAGAATCAAACTCTTTCCGAGTTGAATACAAGGTATGATTAATGATTGCGGTTGGAATACCATGTTCGGTTGCAGTGAGTAACCCTTTGGCATAGGGGTTATTGCTAATAACACACTTTATTTGTTTGCCAATTCCAGAGTGACACATTGCATTTAAGTTAGAACCTCTGCCTGAAATTAAGACCACTACACCAGTTGAAATTGTACCAGTTGTAGCTGTACCGTTTGTATTCATGTATATTCCTTTAAATTAGTGCCACATATTATCATAAAATTGTGGGATAATATCGGTTAAATTTTGGACTTAATGCTTGCATTACAACGCTTGCATTACAATTCCTGCATTAATGCTTGTAATGTTCGCAGAAAGTATTTTGGTCTGTTGTGTTTGTGTTAAAGTGGAAATGATAAAAATTATGAATTGTCGGATTAAACGTGCTTTAATTAGTGTTTCGGATAAACATGGTATTGTAGAGTTTGCAAGTAGTTTGCATAAATTAGGGGTTGAAATAATTTCAACTGGCGGTACGTATAAATTTTTGCAGCAAAACTCTATTCCGGTGGTAGAAGTTGCGAGTATTACTGGTTTTCCGGAAATATTGGATGGAAGGGTAAAAACCCTGCACCCTAAAATTCATGGTGCTATTTTAGCTAGACGAGATGACAAGAATCATCTTGCACAATTAGATGATCATGATATAGTGGGCATTGATTTAGTTTGCGTCAATTTGTATCCCTTTGAGTCAACAATAAACAATCCTGAGAGCAGTTTTGCAGAAGCAATTGAGAATATTGATATTGGCGGTCCAGCAATGATTAGATCCAGCAGTAAAAATTATCATGATGTAGTTGTAGTGGTTAATTCACATGACTATCAAAACGTAATTGATCAGCTCAATGCTAGTGGGGATGTAGCTATTGATTTGCGACTATACTTAGCCAGAAAAGCATTTGCCCACACGGCGTATTATGATAGCCTAATTAGCAATTATTTGGCAAAGAAGTTGCCGTTTGAATTTCCAGAACAATTAACTATTCCAGCACAGTTGGTACAGACTTTGCGTTATGGAGAAAATTCGCATCAAATTGCTGCCTTTTATAAAGATAGCGGTAATATTGACGGACTGCTCGCCAGCTTTAAGCAAATTCAAGGTAAGGAATTATCTTATAATAATCTAACTGATGCGGATACAGCGTGGGAATGTGTAAAACAATATACATCTTCCGCTGCTTGTGTAATAGTGAAACATGCTAACCCATGCAGCGTAGCACTAGGTAAAAATGTAAAAGATAGCTACTTAAAAGCCTTTTCTGGAGATCCGGTAAGTAGTTTTGGCGGTATAATTGCTTTTAATGCAGCAGTAGATAAGGATACTGCAGAAGCCTTGACTGAACAGTTTTGTGAGGTAGTAATTGCACCTTCGTATACTGAGGATGCATTAGCGGTTTTGTATAAAAAACCCAATGTGCGAGTGCTTATTTTACATCTTGCTAAGCAATATAATGCGTTTGATGTTAAGCGCATTGGTGGTGGCTTATTAATTCAAACTTTAGAAAACAAAGCGTTAGATCAAGATGAATTAAAAGTTGTTACCAAAGAGCAGCCAACTTTGTCAATGTTATCTGATTTAGAATTTGCTTGGAGTGTAGCCAGATTTGTTAAGTCTAATGCGATTGTATTGGTTAAAAACCATCAAACTATCGGCATTGGCGCAGGACAGATGTCGCGAATTGATTCAACTAAAATTGCTATGAATAAAGCTCAGCAATTTGGTTTTGAGGTTAAAGATAGCGTAGTCGCTTCAGATGCTTTTTTTCCGTTTCGGGATAATGTAGATTTGTTAGCAAGTAATGGAGTGGCTGCGGTTATTCAGCCTGGAGGTTCCATAAAAGACAATGACGTTTTTAGCGCTAGTGATGAGCACGGTATGGTGATGGTACTTACCGGATATCGTGCTTTTAGGCATTGATTATTATAATTAATCATTAATATTAATAACATGCCCAAAACATCATGCCCAGATTAAACCGCTTGATTTATTAACTTATATTTAGTTGAGCAGTATGGGCATGTGATTTCTTTATGTGGTTCTTTTTCTATCTGTAAAAACACGCGGGGGTGTGAATTCCAGCTTTTCATATCTGGCATTGGACAGCAAAGCGGTAAATCTTTTTCGGTTATTTCGATGTGTTTTTGTGTGTTTTCATGATGTTCCATAGTTTAACTCCTTAAGATAAGTAAAAGTCATAGTTTAAATGTTTAAGCGTCCAAACGTATAACAGTGTAATGTGTTATTTAATTATAGCTTATAGTTTATAGTTTATTAACTAGCTGCGGAATAATTTCAAATAAATCACCAACCATGCCGTAATCGGCATACTCAAAAATAGGAGCGCTACTGTCGGTATTAATCGCAATTACTGTCTTTGAATCTTTCATGCCGGCTATGTGTTGCACTGCACCCGAGATACCAATAGCTAAATACAATTTAGGGGCAACGATAACTCCTGTTTGACCAACTTGACAATCATTCGGCGCTATTCCAGCTTCAACTGCAGCGCGGGTAGCTCCAACTGCGGCGTTGAGTTTAGCTGCAAGAGCGCGGACATGGCTGTCAAACGCTGCTGCAGAACCAAGCGAGATGCCACCGCTAACCACAATTTGAGCGCTATCTAAGCTTACCGATTTATCCTCGATCTGCTTACTCACAAACCTGATTTTATCACTGATAGGATTTGTATATTCTAAAAAATTAATAGGTGCTGAGGATGTGGGTGCATTAATGTCTGCGTTAATACCTACATTAATGCATACATTAATTGGAGAAAGAGCAGTAAAATTATTGGCTCTTATACTAAGTAATTTAATCTTCTCTAGTGATTCAATTTCAACTAACACATTGCCTGCATAAATAAATTTTTTAAATATACTCGGAGATATTATTTCTACCACTTCGCTAATCTGTCCCAATTCTAAAATTCCGGCAATTCGTGGGAGTAAATTTTTACCGAAGCTATCCGCATTAACTAATATATGGGTATAATTATTTACAATTTCGGCAATTTGTTTGGCAACGTTTTCTACCAGCAGATTATCTAAGCTGGAGTGATCTAATTGCAAAACTTGATTAACGTTCTTAAGATTGGCGATTTGTTGACAAACTTCATTTAATTGATAACCTATTATTAAAACATCGCTAGACATGCCACTTACAACCACATTGCTTACAACGTCATTATTATTGTCGTTATCGTCATTGGCGTCTCTGTTGTCATTGGGGTTATTTTTATTGTGTTTATTTATATTTGTTGCTGCTCCAAGCAAATTAAGCAAGCTTGGATTTATTTTTTTATCTGTACCATTGGCTATGCAATTGGTAATTATTAGTGTTTTCATAAGGTTGTTTGTTTCTTTTATAATATTTTATGTTTTTTATTAATTGTATGTGCATATACTATTCGTCTTTCAATCCTGGACTGTGTCATACCTTATAAACGCTCCTAGTGTACTTCTTTGTACACGGTGGGACGAGTCGGGACGAGTCCCCGTAGCTTTTATTGCGATATTCCTTGTCCAGAATTGAAATACTTCGAGTATTAAAAAAAGTCCAGCTTTAGCTGCGCAAGTAAACCAATTACGATCAGTATATTAAATTATTGTATGCTTCAATCATAAGCTTAAACTCCATGTGTCACGTCAACCTTACCCGACATGAGCTTTGGTAATAATGAGTCTCTAACTTGTTGTAATTTATTATTTTGGTTAATATTCCTACAGATATATTCAAAAATTGGCGTAACGGTTAAATTAAATATATTAATTATTTGTTTCGGTGGTAAGACAATTTTTATTGATTCGATATCAGTTGGACTTATATTGGCTTGAGCTGAGCCATTTGCTCTTGCATTTATTTGATAAGCTACATTATCTTGCAATAGATTCATATATAAAAATCCAACTTTTTCAATTGGCTTGTCTCCAAGAAAAAATTTGCCCACCCGTTGATTAACTAATAGTTTAAACTCTGTTTCTGGAACTAATCCAATTTTACCAACAGTAGCACCAGTCATTGCAATTAGTAAATCACCAGCCTTTACACTAAAATCGCTAGCTTTTTTTGCGTTATCAATAGAGATATGTGACAACTCATTAGAACTTATGGTATTATTTGAAATATCTTTAATTTTAATAACTTTAACACCAGTTGTTGTCCACCATTGACTCTTGAATGCAAAACCTGATTTTATTTTAACATAATCTCCTATCATTCCGATTTGCCAACCTATAGGTATTCTGCCAAGCTCACTATCAATCATTGCACCACCTGAATCTTTATATGGCATACCATTTTCATTTGGGAAATTAAAATCTATAAACCATTGTTTAAATAATGCTTGGGCTATTTCTTCCAGCTTGTTATTAATTTGTTTATTGATATCTATTTTTTCATCAAGGCTAGATAATATTGAAACAATATTTTTTTGTATTGTGAGCGGAGGGATGTAAAATGTGCTTTTCGAAATTGCATCAAAAGTAATCCGAGGGAATGTTCCAGATCTTGATTCTGCAATAAATTGAAATTCTGCACATTTTTCATTACTCGTTAGCATTAAATAAAGATATCTAGGATTAACCATATCACAATTTGCCCTCAAAACCATTAGTTTTGTGGATACTATATAATCAGTAGTATTTTGGAAATTTACAAAAGCATACCTTTTGTTTTTAGGGCGAATTTCGCTATATAAAATATCATTAAAATGAATTGATTTTTTAGCTTGACCTGGTAATGAGATTACATCTATATAAACTTTATGTAAAAACTCACCATCTAATATATCACTTGTATTTAAAAAAATTACAGTGGTTTTACCCGAAAGTTTATACGTATCTGACACACTACAACATACCTCACCTAACTTTCTAACCTCCCAACCATCTGGCAACTGCTTTGTTTGTATGACTTCATAACCCTGTTCAATTATCTGTCTAAATTCTTCTGATATTGCATGCCAATCTAATACATCAACTCTTATTGGCAAATCTGATTCGCTAAAAGCTTCTTTTAAATCGTAAATAACTTTTTTGTCAAGTTTCTTAGTGCCAACTATAGCTAAATCTAAGTCTGAATAACTCTTAGATGTCCATTTATAACGAGAGCCAAATACTCTTACCTCACAATGCGGTACGTGCTTTTTTAAAATACTTACTACTATATCAAATTGATAGGGGGTAATGTCAATCATTTTTGCTATCTAATACCGCTAATAGTTTTTTTACATCATGAATAAACTCACTTGCCAATACAAATACTTCTTCCGCAGTTATTGCATCATATGTATGAGATGTTTCATTCCGTGCTTTATGATATATCATCCACTGATCTACATCAGTAATTAATAATGATTCACTGGCTAACCTGAATAATTCACGCCGATTTACACCATCAACATAATCTGCACCAAAATTATTTTCTATCCATCTTTTCATCATTTTCCAAGACAATTCATAAGTGACTTCAAAATTTTGAATCACAGCCTCTTTAATTGCATCTTGAATAATTTTAGGTAACGATTCTATTTGTGCACTATCGTAAGCTGTATTTAGTAATTCATTGTAATGTTGTACTGCTTTTTTAAAATTGGTCAAATCTAACATTGCCACACCTTTGCTAGAAAACTAAAAATCAAAGCCAATACTACCCAATTTTTGCCTAACTTCATCTTGCAGGTGAATAGATTTAGCAAACATTTCTGCAAGTTCAGACGTTAATCGTTGCATTTTATCTTCAAATGGTTCACTGTCAACGCTTGCCTCCTCTAATCCAACATAACGTCCAGGTGTCAATATATATTCATGCCGCCGAACCTCATCTAAGAGGCTAACTTTACAAAATCCTTTAATATCTGCATAACCCTTATCATATTTCCATTTATGGTAAGTATCTGCCACCAGCTTAATTTCATCCTCAGATAATTCGCGATGCTTTCGTGTTACCATTGTTCCGAGCCGACGTGCATCAATGAATAATATTTCATTTTTTCTGTCATGACCGTTTTGTGCATTAGTATGTGGTTTTTTTTCTTTAGTTATAAACCATAAACAAACCGGAATTGTTACCGTATAAAATAAATTTGTTGGCATAGTAATAATACAATCTACTAATCCAGCTTCGATAATGTTTTTTCTAATTTCAAACTCTTCGCGTATATTAGTTGACATTGAACCGTTAGACAAGACAAACCCGGCTATTCCTCGTGGCGATAGTTTAGAGATAATGTGTGATATCCATGCATAGTTTGCGTTATTAGCAGGAGGAGTGCCGTATTTCCAACGTGCATCATCTTTTAACCGATCACCGCCCCAATCTTTAATATTAAATGGAGGATTAGCCAAAATGTAATCGGCTCTTAAATTTTTATGTAGATCGTTGCTAAAAGTATCAGCATCTCGTTCACCTAGATTACCATCGATTCCACGAATAGCTAAATTCATTTTGCATAAACGCCAGGTTGTTGCTGTATATTCTTGTCCATAAATATGTATAGCACCTTTACGTCCGCAATGTTCTTCCACAAATTTTTGACTTTGTACAAACATACCACCGCTACCGCAGCACGGATCATAAACTCGCCCTTCATAAGGTTCAATCATTTGCACCAATAGCTTAACTATTGATGGAGGAGTGTAAAACTCTCCCTCCGACGAACCAAAATTGCTAAGAAAATACTCATATACACGTCCTAATACATCTTTTGCCCGTGATTCTTTATCGCCAATTTTAAAAGAAAATAAATCAACCAATTCGCCTAACCTGGTCTTATCTATCTCAGGGCGAGCATAATTTTTGGGCAACACTCCTTTTAAACTTGGGTTGTTTTTTTCTAGTACAATCATTGCATTGTCAATTATTTGTCCGATATTTGGTTGTTTAGCATGATTCTTTATGATTTCCCAACGAGCATCAGCGGGAACAAAAAATACATTATCTGCAATATACGCATCTGCTATTTCTTCTTCATCATTACCATCAGTGGCAAGCTGGTTATATTTTTCTTCAAATCCGTCAGATATATATTTCAAGAATATTAAACCCAATACAACGTGCTTATATTCAGACGACTCAATATTACCTCTGAGTTTATCAGCCATATCCCATAAAGACTGTTCGAAACCTAAATTCATAGTTGTCATTTAACCTCTTTGTATCAAGAATCATCCCTGCTGTGCATTAAAAGTGCTGCTATTTCATCAATATCATTTAATATCTTACATTGTTTTTTAATTTCGCCATCGCTTGCTTTTAATAGTCGAGTAGTTGAATATATTTCTACTCCGAGCTGCTCCGGGTTTAATTCTTCAATTGGCTTTTTTTTTGCCAGCATCAATTGCGGTAATTTTATAAACCGTGGCTGATTTAAATGCAAATCTGCAGTTAAAACTGCCGGAAGAGTAATTTCCAAAATTTCTGTCCCGTTATCAATTTCACGTTGCACAGTGATTGAGACTGCTACCGTAGTATTGCTACTGCTTACAATATTCAATTTAGAAATAAATGTTCCCTGCGGATAATCAAGCATACCGGCTAGCATTTGTCCTACCTGGTTAGCATCATCATCAATTGCCTGTTTGCCCAGCAAGATTAAGTTGGGGTTTTCCCTAAGTACTACTTGTTTAAGTATTTTAGCTATCATTATAGGTTCTAAGCGATCTGGAGCCTTGATTAAAATTGCCCGATCACATCCACGTGCCATAGCTGTTCGCAGGGTATCCGCACATTTATCGCTTCCAATCGAAATAACCACTATTTCAGTTGCAATTCCTTGCTCTTTGAGTTTAACCGCTTCTTCAATGGCATTTTCATCAAATGGATTGATTGACATTTTACTATATTCAATATCTACATCAGTATGGTCGGCTTTGATGCGCACTTTAACATTAGCATCAACCACTCTTTTGGCGCAAACTAAAACTTTCATTTTATTTATTTATATTCCCCATTATTTTTCTTTAGCATTTTTATTGTTATTATTGTTGACTTATTATACATTTTTATTGTTGCTATTGTTGATTACTACGCCACAGGTTTAGTGCGGTTGTGGCAAGTAATTTACCCTGAGCAATTGCTAACTGTTTTTCATTATCGCTAATTTCATTTTCATTATTTATACCAGCCCAATGGGTTACACCATAAGGGGTGCCACCACTGGTAGTATTCATCAATGCTGATTCAGTATATGGTATACCAACTATAACCATTCCATGATGGAGCAAGGGGATTATCATTGACAATAAACACGCTTCTTGTCCGCCATGTAAGGATGCGGATGAGGTAAATACTGAGGCGGGTTTACCCACCAGACTTCCTGCCAGCCATTCATCAGTTGTTCCGTCTAAAAAGTATTTAACTGAGCTCGACATATTGCCAAATCTAACTGGCGACCCGAGAGCTAATCCAATACATTCGCGTAAATCTTTATGGGTGGCGTATGGTGCTCCTTCATCAGGGATTGTTGGCGCAATTTGTTCACATACGGCAGATACATTGGGAACTGTTCTAATTCTTGCTGTAATTGAGGGTATACTATTAATTCCTCGTGCAATTAAGTTGGCTAACTTTTTAGTTGATCCATCTTTGGAATAGTAAAGAACTAAAATTTCATTGGAGGTTGTACTACTTTCATTGGAAGTAGTGTTATTTATGTTAGTGCTGTTTATTACGATATTGTTATTCATATGCTATAATTACTCATACTATATAATTGGTTGTCATTGTTTAATTTAAGTGGTGAAGCAATTGGTTGGTTTAAAAACCCTTGCAATTGAACACTAAAATACGTTAAAATCAGCTATTGTTTTGTTAATTGCGTTATGCTTTGTTATGCTAATTGCAATTAATTGCATTATTATACCAGTTTTATAATTAATTGCCCATAAATTGCCCGTTACTACTCAGAGGTTACTGCCAGCATATGCGCCAAAGAACAAGGGATAAGTTAAACAAAGCAACCGGAATGTACAATCAGTACATGAGGATTGCGGCTTTAACTGTATGACACAGTTATCAGTGATATAGGCTGAGTAGTAACAATTGCCAAAGTTCTAAATTGCATAAGCTAATAACAAATTACTTCTTATGAGAAAGCATGAGATATACAGTGAAGAAAAAAATTACTCTTTTATTAGTTTGTTTATTGGGTGTACCTTCACTTGTTGATGCTGATGATATGACTGTTAGTTTAATGCTGATGAATAATTATAATATGCGTCAAGATAAGGATGTTTGGGATCGAATGCGTGAAGGCTTTAGGCTTAACCATAATCAGAGCAAGCAAGTAGTATATTATGAAAAACTCTATACTAAAAGCCCTAAAACATTTGCTCGCATAGTTAATAATGCTAGACCATATATTTATTATATTTTAACTGAAACTGAACGTAACGGTATGCCCAGTGAGGTGGCTTTGCTGCCTGGAGTTGAGAGTACTTTTAACCCTAATGCCAAATCTTCTTCCAATGCTTATGGTATGTGGCAGTTTGTTCCGTCCACTGGCAAGAGGTTTAATTTAGCGCAAACTAATCAAATTGATGAACGTCAGGATATCGTTAAATCTACTCAATCAGCGCTATCTTACCTAAATTATTTACATAAGATATTTGGACAATGGGAGCCGGCAATTGGAGCTTATAATTGGGGTGAAGGAAATATGTATAGGGAAATAGTCAGGTCAGGTCAGAGTCCTGGCAGTATTGATTATACTAGTCTAAACCTACGTGAAGAAACTGCTAATTACTTACCCAAATTGATTGCTTTGGCTTCAATTATAGAAAATCCAAGCAAATTTGGAGTCGATTTAGATGAAATGGAAAATAAACCATTTTTTGCGATAGTTAATCCACTAGCGCCAACTTCATTATCTGATTTTACTAGTCAGTCTGGAGTTGATGCAAAAACTTTTGCTATGCTAAATCCTCAATATAAAGACAAAAATTATATGTTCAGTCCTACAGATAATGTATTGCTTCCGGTACAGAATCAAGGAACTTACTACGCTAGTATCGGTAAACCGATTAATATTTCTGGGGTTCAAACTGCAGATTTGGCGGATACTAGCGCTGTGGATACTAATTCATCTGTTTCAGACTCGTCTGATAGTAATGCTGCCATTGCAAGCGCTGCTGCAGGAGCAAATGCGAGTAGTGATGCTTTAGGTAATTTAATTAATAATTTAGATTCTTCTTCTGGTTTTTCAGATTCTTCTGGCTCTTCAGGTCATTTAGGTTCTTCGGCTGATGATAAGGTTGCGTTGGATACGGATTATCCTATGGAGGATGCTCCAATTAACTACACCATTGTTGCCGGTGATACGCTATATTCTATTGCTAAACGCTTTAATGCTAAAGTTGAGGATATCCGTCAGCAAAATAACATTCCGGGAAATGATATAACAGTAGGGCAAACCATCATTATTCCACAATCTTCGACTAATAAAAATATATGACTAAAAAAATATGACTAAAAAACGTACCGTAAAAAAATATACTCTTTTATTTATAATGTTAATGCTTTTTATAACTAGAGTTTTTAGCTTGGATATTGCTAGAAATTTTCATGCAGGAATAGCACAGTTAATGCAATTTTATGATTCAAAAATTGCTTTATGGCAGGACAGTAATTGTATCAAAAGTGGCAGTTGTAAAGGCCATGGGTTTTGGTATTGGGCAAATACTGAACGAATAATAGCCGATTATCAGCTATTGACTGGTGAGAGTACAAATGAGCAAGCTATGTATCAAACTATGCAGCGAAATCGAGAGGATATTATTAATGTTGCATATTTTGATGATGAGGGGTGGTGGGCATTGGCATTCGTGGCAGCTTATCGAGCGACACATAATATCGACTATTTATATACGGCTGAGGATATAGTAAATGATATAACTCAGCGCGGAGCACAGCATGTATGCGGCAATGGTGGAGTTTATTGGAGTGCTAAAAAAACTCAGGTTGGCAGTATTGCTAATGAGTTATATATTCGGATAAATGCAAATCTATATATGATTACTCATGACAAGCGTTATAAGCGCAACGCTAATGCAGCTTGGGACTGGTTTAAAAACTCTGGATTGATTAGCAGTGATTTTATTGTTGCTGATCATTACAGCGTTAAAGATGGCAAATGCGGTGAAATGATAAAATGGCACTTTACCTATACCAACGGCGTCCTATTGGGGGTGTTGGCAGATTTAGCGCAGATTAATCATGATCCAAAATTGATGAACCAAGCTAAAGAAGTTGCTAGACGTTCAATGTATGATTATAGTTTAGGCGGTGTGTTGACGGAACCGTGTACTAATGTCAGTGCATGTGCTGATGATGCTTTTATGTTTAAGGGTATATTTGTGCATGAACTTGCTTATTTAGCATTGGCTGCAAATGATGGGAATTTTATTAATGATGTGCGTGATTATTTGAGAAATAATTATTCTAAATTAGTGGCTAATCAGGGTGAATCCGGATTATATGCTTTTTCCTGGTCATTACCGGTAGACTTTAATAGCGACAGCATATTATATAACCCATCTGATGTTGTTACTCAGTTATCTGCGCTGTACTTGATGGATGCTAATTTAATGATGGGCGATAACCGCTTTGCCAAGTTACCGCCATTGCCTGCTGGAAGTTATGTAAAACGGGTTATTAATGAAATTTATGTACCACGACCGCAGAAAGTTCATCCGCTAAAGATACACTCAAAAATTGAATGATTTTGGGGTGGCGGTAGGGATAGTAGTTATTTGTATTTGAGTTAGAATTTTGTATAGATTATCTGCAGTTATATAGCCAGTTACGGCAGCATCGCTTATAACCTCACCGTTTTGGTTGATAAATACCAAAGATGGAGGTGCAAATACTGCATATTTTTTTTGTAATGCTTTAGTCTCACTATTATTGTCAGTTATATCTACTCGTACTTTAGTATATGATTTTAGCAAGGTTATGATTTTAGGATTACGAAATGTTGTCATGTCCAGTTCTTTACAGGCTAAGCACCATTGTGCGGAAAAATCCAATATTACCGGTGTATTATTTCTAGCCATACTGAGTATTTTATTTAACTCGCTCGTGGTTTTTACAATTTGAAATTTAAGCTGCTCTGGTAGTTGCTGAGTGGAGTTTTGATATTTATTTTGAATAATGGGATGCCTGTATAACCTATATAGTGCCGTATATGCCGGAATAAATAGATAAATTAGACAACAACCAAAAATTAGTAAATAAGATGCAGCGATAAAGAGTTTTGCGCTTGTGCAAATTTTAGTTTTAAATAATTTAATTATTGTGACTGCTGTGTGAGTAGTAAATATAATTATGAGTAAACCCAACATCAAATTAATCCAATTGTTATTTAATATTCTTGAGGCAATATAGATTGCCATTAATAACATTAAATAACCTAAGCCAGATTTAATCCTATCCATCCATTTACCGCTTTTAGGTAAAATTTTATTGCCAAATACAGCTATACAGAGTAATGGCAGTCCACTTCCAAGCCCAAGCATAAATAATGATGCACCGCCAATTAGCAGGTTTCCTGTATAGCTGATATAGAGTAATGCTCCAGCCAACGGAGCTGTTACGCATGGTGATAGCACTAATGCAGATAAAGCGCCGGCAACAAAAGCTCCAATTAAAGAAAACATATTGTTTTTATGATGATTAGTTATATTATTGTTAATATTAATATTGATATTACTACTGAGTTTATTATTTAATGCATTGGGTAGGTGTAGTTCAAATAAGCCAAATAGGGATAAACTAAAAACTACAAAAAGGATAATTATTAGGATATTTACAACTATATTTTGAAAAATACTTTGTAATGTACTGCCAAACTGTGCTGCCAATATTCCAGCAATTGCATAACTTACTGCGTTACCTAGTACATAGCTTAATGCTAGAATAAATGATTTGCGCGTAGTAGTACTTTTTCTGCTAATAATGGTTAAAAGAATTGGCAGCATAGGAAAAACACATGGAGTAAAAGCCAAAAGTAGTCCAAATACAAAAAAGCACGCCATTATTAGAGCCAGATTATATTTATAAATATTGCTAGTTTGGATGCCATTGCTGGAGGATAAAAAATTAATTAAGGATGTATTGCTTGAGGCTTTGGATGAACTAGATGCTATTATAGATTTATCTGTTACAGGTAAACATGTTGCATGTGAATCTGTTATGGAGAAATTGTTTGGAGCTGTGTCGGATATTATTGAGTTAGTTTTATCTAAATACGAAATAGCTGAGTTAGGTTGATGAGTGACTAACTGAGAAAGTTTTTCTAATGTTATGTTTGTTTTTACAGGGGTTATTATATTGAAAAATAAACATAGGTAGATAAAAAATGTTAACATGTTATTAAATAATGATCCTTCAATATCTTGGAAATAAAAGAATTATACATGAAAACACACAGTGGAATAAGAATCCTGCAATACACAAGAACTGCATCAGCCAAAGCTTTTATAGTGCATGGCCACATCCTATGATAAAGCGACTTATATTCTCTGTATCCAGCCATATTGTAGCAGGTTAATGAGTAAATATGCAAGAGCTAATTATTGCACCAAATATCGTGATGGCTTGATGCGATATTTGGAAGATAGTCTGCTGGAAATTGACAACAACTTAACCGAACAGGCTATAAAACCGCTGGGCATAAAATTTCCAATTAATTTAACGACGTGCCAGAAGAAGCCCACCTCCACTAATTTACGTAGCTAAGCGATTTCTTGGCCAATTATTGAAAAAATAAATTATATCTACAGAAAATGCAGGTTGATTGTATTTTCATATGTTGATAAAATCCTCCCTGACACAAATAAGTCATTAACCTTTTTTTTACGGAGTTTTAAAAATATGAAACAGTTACTTATGTCCTTAGGATTAATTACCTTAATTGGTAGTGCTTTAGCATCAACTACAGAGTGCGATGAAATTTATACTATGGCATCCGCTAATTGCAGCGTTCAAAAAACTAGCTGCCAAACCACACAATCTATAGGAGATCATCACGATACACTTGTAGCTATATGTGACAAACAATATGACAATTGTATGGCTGATGCTGGGCAAATGCGTGATCTATGTGAACAAGCGGCAGCACCATCTGCTAATAAGTAATAAGTCTTTGAGACTTTCTTAGTTTTTTGCTGTCATTAATTTCCTCATTTATAGTACATATAATTATAGATGCAGTAACTAATACAGCAAAAAATATTGCAGAGGCTTCAATCGGTAGCTATATTTGATTTTTTGCTACCAGTGGTTCTTTAGATTCCATGTAAAATCTAACAAACTTATTTCTCGGCCGACAATGATAAATAAAGTAATCATGCTGATAGTTTAAATTGCAGTATGGTTATTTGTTGTGCGAGTAGGGCATAATATTGTGCCACTGCTTGCACAAATTACCAAGATCTGTTAAGGTTTTGTTTGGATATATGTCATCATTCCTCTATACATATGATATAGGGAATGGCAGTGAAAAAACCATTTGCCGGGGTTGTCAGCATAAAATTCTACTTCAACAGTAGAGTGAGGCTCGACTAATATAGTATCTTGCAATGCCCCATTGATTTTTTTACCATTAATAGCAATAATCTTAAATCTATATCCGTGTAGATGCATTGGGTGAGCCATCATAGAGTTATTTGTGATCAATGCCGTAATATTACTGCCCAAATTAACGTATATCGGTGTCGAATTTGGCCATTGTTGATTGTTGATTGTCCAGATATAATCTTTCATATTCCCATCCAGTACCAATTGGATGCTTTCATTAGTGTTTTTTGTATAGCTAGATTTTGAATTATGGCTTTGCATATTGGTGTTTTCTAGTGTGTTAGCGCCCATACCGCCATTGATACCGGAGGTGTTGTTTAATGGGGATAGCTGTAATTCTTGGGCATAATTTAATGCCGGTGCAGTAGTTGACGCCTGGCTGCTAATTTGAGGTATACTTGTTTTTTTGTTCTCACTGTTTACTAGTATAACTCCAGTTTGAGATTTTGTGCCTTCTACCTGCGCAAGAATTGAAAAATATCCTAGTTTTTGTGGTATATGGACTAGTATGTCTAGACGGTTACCCATGCCAATTTGAAATTTATTGCTGATAATAGGTTTAACCTCATTACCGTCAACGCTAACCAGCTTCCCTTTTAAATGTCCTAAGTTTATCCAAAAATTACTCATGGATGAGCCGTTAATAAAACGTAAACGAACTGTGCGGTTTGCTTTGACTAAATTAATTTGTGGATTGGATAAATCTTTATAATTAATTAGATACGCATCATATTTTACATCATTTAAGTCGGCAGGGGCTTTCGTATTATGACTCATAGCAGAGTTATCATTCATTTTCATTGGAGCTGTATTTTGTGCATTCAATAATATATTTTGCATTATTGATTCTGGGGTCTTAAAACTAAAATCTTGTAACATTAATACTATATCTTGATTTGGTGCAGTTGGTTTAACGTCATATATTATTAGCGGAGCTTCAAGCTGTTTTTGTTCTTGTAAACCAAAGTGGGAGTGCATCCAATAAGTACCTGTTTGGGTTAGTTTGAATTTATAATGGTATTCAGAATGCGGTGCAATCGGCTGTTGTGTAAGTTCTACGCCATCTTGATTATTCGGTAGCGTTAAGCCATGCCAATGTACTACCGTTGATTCATCCAAAGTGTTTTTAACAATTACATCAAACATACTGTTCTTATAACCGTAATACCCCCATGTACCATCAGGTTGTTCTATAGCATATACTTGAGCTTTTTTACCATCTACAACTATATCTTTAGTTTTAACTTCCAAAATTGTTGGTTCAGCCAATAAATTTGAACTAATTAATGTGGTAACCACAATTAACGCGGTTAAGGTTAATTTATTATACAAGTTGTTATTGTACATTTTACTGTATCCTTTTGATATTGTGCTGGTACATTATTTGGTTTTGTAGTTTATATTTTAAATCAAAGATATTTGAACTTTTTCAAGTGATTTTTTGTTCTTTCAGAGCATATATACCGACATTAACTTCTAAGCAGTAACGCTTGTAACATAACATTCTACGTGGTAGTCTGAGGGGCTATGCGCATTCAGCTCTAGTTTTATATTCGTTAGACTTAGTCATATCTTGAGGGACACCATGACCTAACCTATAACACATACTCAATTTTTCTAAAGCTCCTTTATGTCCTTTACAAGCTGCTTTGGCAAAATAT
>JAUPUP010000253.1 GCA_030917485.1 Pseudomonadota bacterium | reverse complement strand
ATGATTTTCCGATCTGCTACCAGCGTCAGATTTGCTACCAGCAATTGGTAAGCTAAAACCTGCATAAGGAGGAGACTTTTGATAATTTGCATCATTTTCAATATTTAAAGCCATATGAACAGGCACAGATTCAAAATTACCAAACTCTTCTATAGCTGGAGCAATAGAGAAAAACTCATTACTTTTTGTGGAAACTCTTGTAAGAAGACCAACATGACGTATCCATTGATACCATGTTACAGATTCAGTGTATTTAGATGTAGGGTTGGTAACATCATCAGGCAGATTCAAAGTATCGCAAATTATATTAATACGCTCGCTCAGTATAAATAATTGTTCGGTTTCAGAACTATATCTGGGATTACTTAGTAACTCTGCAATCTCCTTGTGATTTTTAAGCATTAAATTAATATACGCCATCTTATCTTTATCAGTACTTAGTTTTTCTAATTCAGATTTTATCTCTATACATTGGTTTTTAATATCTTCTTTACCGTGCATACGGATAAGATGAAAATAACGCTGAGAAAAACTTCTGCTTATAATTTTGCGTGTATCATAATGAGTTATCTTTATTTCATCAGCATTTAAAGTTTTGGTTGTCACTAAGGAAGAAATTAAGTTAAATAATTGTTCTACTACCAGATAGTTACCATGAGATAACTTACTGATAAAGCAAACTTTATGCTGTTCAAGCATAGTATTTAACTTCTCATATAGAACAGTTTTTTGTTGTTTATTCAGTAGAAAATAATTGTCCTGTAACCTAGTACCGAGATTTTTTATAGCTTGCGAAATCTCGAGATTGGTAAACGACGAACTCGTTACAGTCTCAAGCAGTCTGTCAATAGCAAGTTCAATACTAGCATATGCATCTGCCTTAGTGAATGGGAGTTCTACAGATGAAATCAATTCTGTATTATGATTTGCTTGTTGTGATTCATATTCTGCTGATCGTATTTGTGTATTCTCTTGTTGAGTGTCACTCGCAATTGGTGGCTGCTCTAAATGGTAAATAGCAATCTCATTATCAACTATTTTATTGCTTAGTTCAAGCATAGATTTGACTAAAGAATTTTTTTCATGTACCAATTCAGCATATGTGTAGCACACGTAATAAGCGTTATGGGCCAATTCATAAAACCTCATAGATTCTTGATAGTTCCCAGCTTTAGCGTGCAGATCACCAATTCTGACATATACTTTTGCATTCTCATAATGTGAATAAATAGCGCGCTTGGATATATTATTATCTGCAAAATTACAAGTTTTATTATTTAAAGAGTTGGTGAGTACCTCTGAAATTGTTTGTGCAGCTTTATTATATGCTGCTTTTGCTTGAGAATCTGCTGAAGCATTAACAAAACAATTGCCTGCGGCTTCATATTCTATTGCAGCCAATTCTGGATGGGTTTGTTTATGCTGTTCAGCATTAGTATAATATAGTGTGGCTAAAGTAACTTGTTCTTCTTGTAATTTTTCTAGAATTTTACAATTGCATCTGGCCTGAATGGAAAGCAGACGTGTTTCTAAGTTAGACTTTTTCAGAGTTTCATTATCTATAGATGCCATCAACATAGAGCCGTTTAAGTTGGTAGTCTGCGAAGAGACAGAGTCTTCCAGTTCTGCTATTCTGATTTCAATTTTTTGGTCATGGGTTTTAACTGCGAAAATTTGATATCCCCTATCTTTATTGGTATGTATCAAAATTTGATGAGGTGTTGAGAATTTTAATAAATTCTTTAATTGTGGCAAGGCAAATCTAATTGCTACAGCAATGCCAGTTTTTTCTTGCTCAAATGGATCAAATGCAACATCTGGCTGAAATGTAGATCCTTGAATTGCAGAATGATGGTCAAAATCAAAGAGTTGGCTAATGAATTTAATTAGTGCGGTAAATATTAAATTTTTATTCTGTGAGTTATTCTCTAATTCATTAGTAAATGACTGGTGAAGCTTGTAAATATATTTTTGTTCATGTACTATTGTACTATTTACACTACCGGTTGTCATGTTATTTTTCTCCATAAACGTACATTACATAAAAGTAATATTATGTCTAACAAGCATGCTGGTTAAGTTTGATATAGTTTAGCTGATTTTTTTACTTATTTTTAAACACTTGAGCAAACAACCATATTTTAGCTCTATATTGTATTTTAATTTTTAATACCAGAGATTTTTATAATATAAGAACAAGTTTATATAAATAAATCAGAATATAACTTAAGAAAATAACGCTATATTCAATATAGCCCTTAAAAATTTAACCACATAAAATCATCAGATTATAGCAGCAAGTTATTTACACCTGCAGCTTTGAGACTTTTATTAGAGATTCCGAGACGACTAAAATGCAAGCAATCAAACTATGCGATATTATAATCGTAAAGAATAACCCTGACAAATGTTACGTAACAAGTGGTCTGATACTGATGTTCATGTTAAATTTTTAAAGAACTATTAAAATGTCTGATATTAAAAAGAAAATTAATTTATACATTTCACATTATATAACAATCTAGCCCTACTAATAAATCAATTAATATACCAAATTTACCTTTAAAAATGTAGTGATAAAAATAGGCGAAAAAATAAGCTGTAGAAATGTGCGATTCGCAAATAAGAAACTCTTCATTCTAACAATTGATTCCAATAAAAAGCTTCTCAAATATATTGTTTAATGTAACTAATGATATTCTCTATTACTTGCG
The DNA here is from genome assembly GCA_030917485.1 of Pseudomonadota bacterium. Taxonomy (GTDB): domain Bacteria; phylum Pseudomonadota; class Gammaproteobacteria; order Burkholderiales; family UBA11063; genus Aquella. Next base: position 2,546 of record JAUPUP010000253.1, on the reverse strand, counting down.
GGAACTTAATCCATGATACATGGTTAGTGTTTAAAGGGATTAATACAAAGCTACTGGAAGGAATTATAGAAGATAAATTGTTATCCCTGGTTTGGGAATAATAAGCGCTAATTTGCAAAGAATCTTTAATTGCCAATTCCCCATCCATATTTTTATTAATTTCCAATTCTTTACTCGAAATTAATTTATTAGCTTTTAACAAGAGCACCTTATTAAACATCATCTCTGATTCTAACTTATTCAAGCAATACCTATAATTTATATCGTTTTCTTCAATTTTTATATTTAGCTTATTGACTGCTTGTTTATAATCAAAATATGCGTCAAGCATTATTAATAAATTTATTCTATCGCCTAGTTTAGCTAGTTGCCTAGATATTTCAAAAGCTAACACCCCTCCAAAGCTCCAACCAAAAAAATTATATGGACCATGTGGTTGTATCTGCTTGATATACTGAATATAAAATCCCGCTAAAAACTCATAAGTGATATTATGCTGTTGACTAATATTAAATGTTCGTTTAGCATGAAGAAAGTAATTATTAAATACTATTAAATTAAAATTAGATAGATGTGGTACTAAAGTACCTAAATAAGATTCACTGCCTCCATCTCCAGGCGGCAATAAAAATATGTTTGGTGCAGCATCATCTCCTGTATTGGTGGAAGTATGGGTGGTCGTAGCTTTAATTTCTACATAAGCTTCAAACCCATTTACAAAATCATTAAGAGCATAAGTAGTAGACGATTTATCATATACTGTGTATTTAACAACCTGATCCAAATACAACATAATCAATTGATCTAATTGATCATGCAATTCATGATCCAACTTACTTGCAAGGTTATAGCATAAATGTCCGCGACTAATAAAACAAGTTAAATTGATAATATTAGCATCAACATTTTGCAAAGAAGACACATTGCCACATCCTTCTATATCCAAACTCCAATCTTCGCCTGCATTAGGTGAGCTAGGATTTTTTTGCTCCATCATGGCCAATTGTCCAAGATAATTAAACCCGATAAGGGGAAGCATGCCATAGCCATAAAACGCACCAAAACCAACACCCTTGTTGGGAATTTTACGCATAGTACCTTTAACTATCTGCACAAGCTCGCCTATATCATCCTTGACAGTTGTACTCAGTCGTATAGGATACATCGTAGTAAACCAACCCACAGTTCTCCCTATTTCAATATTAGGTATTATTTCTTCACGACCATGACTTTCAAGGGTAATGTAAATTGTGGTTTTTTCTATTATTTTACTTAGTGCCAAAACAAATACAGTTAAAATTAAATCATTACTTTCTGTATTATAAGCTAAATTACTCTTAAATAATAACATCTGCGTTAATTCTGCAGTTAATCTGCGGCTGTTTCTATTTTGATGGTGTTTTCCAACCATTAAATGGTTAAGCCTATGGTTAGTTTCATCAATACCTGGTAATAACTCATCCCAATATTCATGCTCCTTATAGTGAGATTTAGGCAACCCAGCAACAATCTCTACCCATTGACGATAACTAATCCCTTTAGCTCCGAGTATTTCTTCGACAGGTGTATTAACTGCTGCAGATAGCTTATCTGATTGAGAAAAATGTTGTTCTAAATAAAGATACAAGGTTTTTAAATCATCTCTTAATATCCTCCAGCTTACTGCATCTATTATTAAGTGGTGAAAGGCACAAAATATACGGGCGCTTCCATCTTTAAAACCATCAATATAACCTACACTATACAATGGCTTACCACCCCCAAGCACAAATTTATTCTGCCAGTTAGTCAACCTTTTATTTAAAGCGACACTAAAATTTTGATGATCTTCTTCACTAACATTTAATTTATTTATATTAAAGTATTTTAAATTAATACTGCGGGTCTTAGCCACATAGTATTGCTGATAAGTTCCATTAGATATATCATACCGTAACCGCAAAGCATCATGGTATTCTTCTAATTTGTTTAAAGCACATAACAATAATTTTTTATTTAATGAATTCGTTTTTATTAAAAATGCCTGATTCCAATGGTTTGGATTAACTATCATACCATTAGCCACCTGATTTACGAACCAGGTTTGAATGGGCAATAATGACACATTGCCAGTTAATACCCCCGCCTCCCCACGGTTAACATCAGTTACCCGATTAATAGCATTCTGATCTAGCAGTGGTTGAATTACATAAGTATATAGTTTAGCAATAGTTCTATTAATAAAAATTTCTTTTATACTAATTTTTAACCTAAATTCATGATAAATTTTATTTACTAGATGAATACTAAGTAACGAGTCTCCACCTAATTTAAAAAAATCATCTTTTATACTGATTGAGTTTTCATTTAAACCTAATACATCAGCAAAAACTAAACACAATTTTTTTTCACAGTTATTTCTCGGCGCTACGTATCTATCCTTCTCATGCATCAGCCCAAGTTCTATTTCCGGCAGATTATTTCTGTCTAGCTTGCCATTTATCGTTAGCGGTAAACTCTCTAAATAAACCACCCGCTTAGGAAGCATATATTCCGGCAGCTTATCC
>JAUPUP010000252.1 GCA_030917485.1 Pseudomonadota bacterium | reverse complement strand
TGAAGACAAGTCACCCATTACATCCCCCATATATTCTTCAGGAGTTTCAACTTCAACCGACATCATTGGCTCTAATAAAACTGGACTGGCCTTACGCATACCATCCTTAAACCCCATTGAACCAGCCAACTCAAACGCTAATTGAGATGAATCGACATCATGGTATGAACCATCAAACAGAGTAACCTTAACATCCACCACCGGATACCCAGCAATAACTCCAGATTTCATCGCACCAGTAACACCATAATCAACCGAAGGAATAAACTCACGCGGAACAGTTCCACCTTTAATAGCATCAACAAACTGATAACCACCGCCCTCAACTTGAGGCTCAAGTCTAAGCCATACATGACCATACTGACCTTTACCACCAGACTGCTTGATATGTTTGCCTTCAACTTCTACAGATTTTCGGATAGTTTCACGATAAGCAACTTGAGGAGCACCAACATTGGCTTCAACCCCAAATTCACGTCGCATCCGATCAACAATAATTTCTAAATGCAATTCACCCATACCAGAAATAATGGTCTGCCCAGTTTCTTCATCACTCTTAACCCTGAATGAAGGATCTTCTTTAGCTAAGCGCCCTAAAGCCAAGCCCATCTTTTCTTGGTCTGGCTTAGTCTTAGGCTCAATTGCAATATGAATAACCGGTTCTGGGAATACCATACGTTCTAAAATAATTTCCTTATTAATATCACATAAGGTTTCACCAGTAGTAACTTCTTTTAAACCAACAGCAGCAGCAATATCACCAGCATATACCTCATCAATTTCTTCACGTTGATTAGCATGCATCTGTACTATACGCCCAATCCGCTCTTTTTTACCCCGAACTGAATTGTAAACTGTATCCCCAGACTTAACCACACCAGAATAAACCCTAAAAAATGTAAGCTGTCCAACATAAGGATCATTCATAAGCTTAAACGCTAAACCAGAGAAAGGCTCTTCATCCGAAGGATGTCTTACGCCTTGGCTACCATCGGGCAGTTCACCAGCAACCGGAGGAATATCAACCGGAGAAGGCAAATACTCAATTACTGCATCCAGCATTGCTTGCACTCCTTTATTTTTGAAAGCAGAACCGCAAAACATAGGAATAATTTCGCAATTGATGGTGCGCTGACGTATACCAGCCTTAACTTCTTCCTCGCTAAGTTCGCCACCTTCTAGATACTTATTCATTAGCTCTTCATTCGCCTCAGCCGCTGCTTCTACAACACCTTCACGATACTTTTTACATAATTCTTTAAGATCATCGGGAATTTCTACATAAGCAAATTTCATACCCTGGCTTGCATCATCCCACGCAATTGCTTTCATTTTTACCAAGTCAATCACACCTGAGAAATTATCCTCCGCCCCAATAGGAATTTGCATTGGCACTGGATTGCCTTTTAGCCGTGATTTAATTTGATCAACAACTTTAAGGAAATTTGCTCCCTGACGATCCATTTTATTTACGAACGCAATTCTTGGAACTTTGTATTTATTTGCCTGACGCCATACCGTCTCTGACTGAGGCTGTACTCCACCAACCGCACAATAAACCATGCACGCACCATCCAACACCCGCATAGAACGCTCAACCTCAATAGTGAAGTCTACGTGTCCAGGTGTATCAATAATATTAATCCGGTGCTCCGGAAATTGTAGATCCATACCCCGCCAAAAGGTAGTAGTAGCAGCCGAGGTAATAGTTATTCCACGCTCTTGCTCTTGCTCCATCCAGTCCATAGTGGCTGCGCCTTCATGCACTTCACCAATTTTGTGGTTGACACCAGTATAATATAGAATACGCTCTGTTGTGGTAGTTTTTCCTGCATCAATATGAGCTGAAATACCTATATTACGGTAGCGTTTAATCTGGGTTTTTCTTGCCATCCTTTATAATCTCCAACTCAATTAATAGCGAAAATGAGCAAATGCTTTATTTGCTTCTGCCATTTTGTGTGTTTCTTCACGACGTTTCATCGCTGAACCACGCCCCTCAATTGCTTCAACCATTTCATTACCTAAACGCTGACCCATAGATTTTTCACCACGTTTTCTAGCCGCATCGCGAATCCAGCGCATAGCTAAGGCTATTTGCCTGCTAGGTACAACCTCTACTGGAATTTGGTAGTTAGCGCCACCAACACGGCGTGACTTTAATTCTACCACTGGCTTCACTGCTTCCATTGCCTGGGTGAATACAACCAATCCATCTTTTTTAGTTTTATTTTGAGCAATCTCTAAAGCATCATATACGATCTTCTCAGCAACCGATTTTTTACCACATTCCATAAGAATATTGATAAATTTAGACAACTCAGTGCTATGATATTTAGGATCTGGAAGAACTTTTCTCTTCTCAACTTCTCTACGTCTAGGCATAATACTATCCTTAAAATTATCCTTGATTAATTAAATTTAACTTTCACATTCAATACGTAATCCAACCTATACTAATTAATCCTTAAAAAGCATACATTATATATAAGCCTTTATAAGACTAAGCATAACGGCTTACTTAGGGCGCTTAGCACCATATTTTGAACGTGATTGTTTACGATTTTTAACACCAGCCAAATCTAGTGAACCACGCACGCAGTGATAACGCACACCAGGCAAATCCTTCACACGACCACCCCGAATCAACACGACCGAGTGTTCCTGCAAATTATGACCCTCTCCACCAATATAGCTAGTAACCTCAAAACCGTTAGTCAACCTAACCCTAGCCACTTTACGCAATGCTGAGTTTGGTTTTTTAGGTGTTGTAGTATAAACCCGAGTACACACACCTCTTCTTTGTGGACAGTTAGCTAATGCAGGAGAACTGCTCTTGTAACGCGCTCTCACACGAGGCTTTCTTATCAATTGATTAATAGTAGGCATTTTATTCCTTTTTAACAAAAACCTTTCACCAATAACCCATCATTCTAACACAGATAAATTCATCAAAGTAAACATTTTTAACAAAATAACCGCCCATTCAACGGTGAAACGCAACAGATGCTTTGGTAGTCTCAGGGTTGAGATGCGACTCCTGAAAAAATTGTACCATAATCAAGCCTCATGTTTTCATTAAAAATTTTCTTTAGAATAATTCTGAATGTGAGCCTAACCTAATCAGCAATAAGGCATCTTTGCCAACTAACTGATAAATTAAGATTAAATCTGGTGCTATGTGGCAATCACGACAATCGGCATACGTACCGGTTAATTGGTGATCATGATATTTAGGCGGTAATAATTCATCACATGCGAGCAATTGCACAACTGACATAAGTTTACAGTTACTACCTTGAACTTTTTGTTTATGCAGACCTTTTTGTTCACGTTTATGGTCTTTTTTAAATTGAGTTGTGGGTTTTATTTGTCTCATTTATTTAAATAAGCCACCAAACTATCAATATCACCAAACGACTTTAATTCCCCTTTTCTGGCTTCTTTAATTGCTGCAATTGTTTTAGCATTGGGCATTATCATATCCACTGGAACTGCTTGCTCTTTAGCAATTTTAGTGAGCATAATTCTTATAGCATCAGAAATGGTTAATCCAGCTTCACGCAATATATCTGCTGCGGAATTTTTTATTGAATCATCTATGCGTGCCATTGCAATTGTGTTAGTAGTCATATTTTTAATACCTTATTAATTGATATACACTGTCAATCACTACATTATAACAAATATAACCACCAAATGTTCAATTTTTTTCAAAATCCACACCCTGATTTACCAATTGGTTTTGTTCCATATTTTACTCCGTCATAAAGATAGTTAGCTATATTACCAATTTCTCTACCTTTGGGTCTGAAATTATACCCACATTCCAGTTATCTAATATTATTTACCTATGATACAATTACTGATAAAAGTAGTTTTATAATCTTAGATGCCAACGGTCAAAATAAAATTCTAGCCAAAATAAAATTACCGATTAGAGTGCTCCACGGATTACATGGCTCATGGATTAACTTTAACAACCGCTAAAAAGTGAATCAAACTTAAACACACATAATATCAAGGAAATATCATGCAACAAGAATTAATTCAACTAGCAAACCGATTAATAAGTTTTAAATCTATCAGCCCTAATCAAGCAGGTGCAATTGATTTTATACACCAATATTTAGACAACCTTGGTTTCACCATAACTCGTCTTGATCGTGGCAAAACCAGCAATCTAATTGCCCGCATAGGCAACCAAGAACCAATATTTGCCTATGCCGGGCACGTGGACGTAGTTCCTCCTGGAGACATTAAACAATGGCAGTTTGACCCATTTACCTTAACTTCACACGAGGGAAAATTATACGGGCGTGGCATTGCTGACATGAAAGGCTCAATCGCAAGCTTCCTTGTAGCACTTAAACAATTTTTAAGCAACAAAAATAATAAATTACCAGGCTCAATTATGCTCTTAATTACCTCAGATGAAGAAGCTGCTGCAACAGACGGTACTATTGTAATGGTGGACTACTTAAAACAGAATAATATTATTATTGACTATTGTATACTAGGTGAACCAACTAGTCTAGATGTGCTCGGTGATGTAATCAAAATTGGAAGGCGTGGCTCACTAAGCGGATATTTAGAAGTTATTGGAAAACAAGGGCATGTAGCTTACCCAGACTTATGTAAAAATCCAATTCATTTATTTGCTAAAGCATTAACTGAATTATCTAGCATAACCTGGGATAACGGCAATGATTACTTTCCTGCAACTTCATTTCAATTCACCAATTTAAATTCTGGACTTGGTGTAACCAATGTAATACCCGATAATTTACATGCCAGCTTTAATTTTCGATACAATAACCTTCACACAGCAACACAACTACAGAATAAGGTTGAAGAACTTTTAAAACGACATCAGCTTGAGTATAACGTTAAATGGACTGAATCAGCCAAACCATTCTGCACAAAACCTGGAAAATTAATTGAAGTAGTAACTCATTCCATAAAGCAAGAATCAAATTTAACGCCACAATTAAAAACTGATGGCGGAACCTCTGACGGAAGGTTTTTAATTGATGTATGCACTGAATTATTAGAACTTGGTTTATCCAATAGGCATATTCATCAAATTAATGAAAATATTCCTGAAGAAGATTTAGTTAGATTATGTAAAATTTATCTCGCAATTTTGGAGCATATATATACTCAAAGCATTTGAATGTTGGACTAGGAATATTGCAATAAATTGCTACGGGGACTAGTCCCAATTCCTCCCACCATGATAAAACAATTGAAATCAATTTTCATGGGCTTTTTGTAAATATGATAAAATCCGTCGTAGCGTGTTTTGACCAGGATATCTTGAAACCTTCTATTTATATGTTTGTAGCTATTAAATTAATTAATAAATTTAATGTACTACATTCAGGTAGCAACTTATAGAAGCAGCAAATTTCTGCTGGTACAAAGTTAAAACTAATTAGTTTATATGGCTATTTTATTTATATGGATATGTTGTTATATTTACTTTGTTATGGTTTTTCACAATATTTTATTTGAGTTCTTAGGTTTATTTAATGACTAAAAAAATAGTACCAATACACAAACTTGGTATATCAGGTGCAGCGGTTAATCATGACGCAGTATATGTAATTGAAAAACTGCACAAGCATAATTTTGACGGGTATATAGTTGGTGGTGGTATTAGAGACATACTATTAGGAAAAACACCAAAAGATTTTGATATTGTAACTAACGCCACACCCGAACAGGTGCGTAAAATTTTTAAACGCAACGCCCTGATTATCGGTAAGCGTTTCAAAATAGTCCACGTTATTTTTGATAACATTAATCCCGAGAAAATAATCAATAACCGCCCTCTTATTGAACGTCACATTATTGAAATCTCAACTTATCGCAGCTCTAAAGTGCATAAACATAATTTAAATGAACGTGGTAGAATTACTGAAGATAATAATTACGGGACGCAAAAAGAAGATGCCTTTAGGCGCGATTTTACAATCAATTCTCTATACTATGACCCAATTAACGAGATCGTAATTGATTATACTGGTGGACTGGATGACATTGAACAACGTAAAATACGTATAATCGGGAATGCTGAAGAGCGGTATATTGAAGATCCAGTGAGACTGCTCCGTGCAATTCGCCTAGCTACCAAACTTGAGTTAGATATAGATCAAAATACTTTAGCGCCATTAGATAAAGTTAAACAACTACTTGTGCACGAAAACAAAAGCCGTTTATACGAAGAAATGCTAAAAATTCTTCTATCAGGCAGTGCTGTTTCATGTATAAAAAAACTCTACCAAATAAAACTGCCACGTCGGGTTTTTTTGTTATTTGATAAGCTATTTTTTACTAATAAGCCGGATACATTAGCAGTTAAAATTTTGGAAAAAACTGATGCACGACTAAAAGAGACTACGGATATATCGCTGATATTTATTTTAGCTGGACTGATGTGGAATTTAATCTATAATGATTGGCAGGAATTTTTGCTAACCGGATTATCACCCTTTGAGGCTCTCAATGAAAGCATCCTCCAAAATAGAGAATATATTTATTCAATCGGAGTAGCAAAATATACATTTTCTGCCATGCGGGATGTGTGGTTAATGCAATTAGATTTTGAATCTCCACCTTCACCAAGACAAATAGATGCAATGTTAAGGATACCACGCTTTAGACAGGCTTGGCATTTGTTTTCGGCACGTCATGAAGTAGAGCAAATTGACAGCACGCTGCATAGCTGGTGGGAACGCTTTATTGAATCAAATGCGGAAGATAGGGATGAATTACACAAAGAATTAAGAACATTAGTAGGAAGCAGCGTAAAAACCGCCACAAAATCCCGCTCTAATTCTAAGCGACGCAAACCGAAAAAATAACATTGTAGCGTCTAAAGAAATCTCTATAGGTTTACTCAAAATTATCTTTAGCGGATGCACAAGATGCATATGCTGAAAATATTAAAGATTTCCCAGTTTAAGCTAATCTTAAATAGTGGCAAACGACACGATCTTTAGTCCCAGGCCTAATACTGCATTGCTTTGCTGTGCGGATAGGTAAATTTAGGGTACAACGTTTATTTAGAAATATGCAACCGCCTCAAAGACTTATGACTGATTTTGCCGGATTTCTTGAATTTGCGACAAGGATAATTCCGTTAATTCAGCAATGGCTTCATCAGCAAATTTCGGGAGCAACTTTTTAGCCAAATCAATTTTTTCTCTGATTTTACCTTCAGCAATTCCTTCAGCTTTACCTTTTGCTTCTCCAGCTTCATGAGCTTCTTCTATCGCTAAATCAAACTTTACTTGGTGTGTTTCAGCCAAACTTGCATCAAAACTTACATCTTGCCAATATTTATCATACGCTCTACGCTCATCTTGAGATAATTTTAAAATATCCAGCTTCTCTTTGGCACTAAGAATGCCTTGTGCATCAAAATTATCTTGTATATATTCATTACGCAGCAAATAAATCCATTGGTCAAATTTATCGCGAATCTCTCCGGTAAATTTCTCTAACTGAATTAAATAGTAGGTCGGAAATATATCAGATACTGACGTATATTTTTTATCTAAATTCTTTATATACAGCTTTAAGCTTTCAGCACTAAGTTGCAGCACATCCTGAGAATGCATCCCCGTAAATTCTGTACTACCTTTATACATGTAATCACTGCCTACTCCAAGGTTAAAATGGAGAATACTAACTGATATTACTTTTGGAACCTTGCTATATGGTTTACCCAGTTCCAGATACTCAGTTATCACTTTAGATGTACCAAATAAAATCCTATGGTAAAAATCCCATTCACTAGCTGTCTGCACTTCAATAATGATTTTTTCATTATTAGCGGTATGAGCCAGCAAATCTACCCGGTTAAACTTTTCTTCAACACATTCCTGATTTGATTCACTTTCCAGAAGTTTATCAATTTTAATTTGTTCTTTGAGTAATTCGGATAAGAAACCTTCCAAAATATCAAAGTTAGCTTTATTCCGTAGAATGTTTTTCATAGCCCAGTCAAATCGGACTAATTTGTGTTTGTACTCTGATTTCATATTTTAACTCATTCCTCAAACATCCATTTTATCACAAAATCCCGTTGGCAGATGACTCAAAGTATAGCTTGGATGTGATTTTTTCTGAGAACTATAAATCACTCTGCAGCTATCTTTCTAAACTCGGCCCAGTATTCACCCCACTTCAAATTTCGATTTTAGAAATTAAGTGGTGGGACTTCTTCTAGCACGCCATTAAATTTGATGTAGTCACCGCACCAATTTATTATACTCTGGCAAAAGTATCACTAACCGAATGCCGTTGCCTCGGTTACAACCCCAAATAAATATATTACATGATATAATAGAGCATTGACCAATACTTAAGATAAAATTTAAATAATAAAAGGAACAAAAAATGAGCCTGGCACAACGTATGTCTTTAATTAAGGAATCACCAACTTTGGCAGTTGCAGCTAAAGCTGGAAAAATGATAAAAGATGGTTTAGATGTAATAGTACTAGCCGCTGGAGAACCTGATTTTGATACTCCACAGCACATTAAAGATGCAGCAATTGAAGCAATAAAGGCTGGTAAAACTAAATATACGCCGGCAGGAGGTACTATAGAATTAAAACAAGCTGTAGTAAATAAATTTAAACGTGATAATAATCTTACTTACACAACTAATGAGGTTTTAGTATCTGCTGGTGGCAAGCATAGCATATATAACTTACTCCAAGCATTAATTAGTCCAGGCGATGAAGTTATAATTCCCGCACCTTATTGGGTATCATATCCAGATATGGTGTTACTTGCTGGAGGAACACCAATATGTGTGGAGTGCTCCATGCAAGAAAATTACAAATTCACCCCAGACAAATTAAAACTGGCGCTTACTCCAAAAACTAAAGCACTTATTTTAAACAGCCCGAGCAATCCAACCGGTATGGTTTATACTAAAGATGAGTTACGCGCTCTCGCAGATGTACTAATACATCATCCGCAAGTATACCTGATAAGCGATGATATATATGAGCATATTATGTTTAACGGACAACGGTTTGTAAATATTGCTAATGTAGCACCAGAATTATTAGACCGTATTGTTATAATCAACGGTGTATCTAAAGCATACTCAATGACTGGCTGGCGCATTGGGTTTACTGCATGTAAAGATGCTCATCTAATCAAAGCTATGGACACGATTCAATCTCAATCTACTTCTAACCCTTGCTCAATTGCTCAAGCAGCAGCGCTAGCAGCGCTGAGCGGAAGTTTAGATTGTATCAAGCCCATGCTTAAGGCATTTACTGAACGTCATGAATATGCGGTTACACGATTAAATAAAATTAAAGGAATTAAATGCCTACCCGCTCAAGGGGCTTTTTATGCATTTTTTGAATGCAGTGGAGCTATCAACAATTTATATCTAGCAGGTAAAATCACCGAAAAAACTGACTTAGCACTATCTAACTATTTGCTAGATAATTTTTTAGTAGCTGGAGTACCAGGCAGTGCTTTTGGTTTGGGTAATCATATTCGCATATCTTTTGCCACTAGTATACAAAAATTAGAAACCGGATTAGATAGAATAGAGAAAGCCCTAAATTAAGAAACGCTTGATTAACCCGGTTTTAACATATTTATTATAGTTAGCCATGTCGCTGGCGTGTAATCTAGATTTATCAATCAACATTGCCAGCGACATGATAGAAAATACTATTAATAAACACTTAATAACCCAATAGTATTTTCTGTGCAACGTCAAGTATTGCCCAGTAATTATGGATAATAGCGCACTCAAGGTTACCATATAATTAAGCCCAACATGCGCAAAATATGCCTGGTACAGCCAAAACAATAAGATGAAATACGCAACAAAAACTAAAATGCTATTATTGTAACTAGCTGTGAGTTTAACTCCCTTCCACACTCTAAAATAAGCTATAATTAGCAAGAAAATATTTAATACTCCAAATACACAACTGCCAATATAAAACCATACTCCACGCAGCCCTTGCTTTTCAGCACTATTTATTGCCCCCTTAGGACCATTCCATTTATGTAAGTTTAATTGATAAATCACTGATACCCAATCATGCTCATAATTCCACAACAATACTGGAGAAAAAATTAATAGCGCAATTAGAATAGCACAATAAAAATTAAATTGATAGTAAATTTTACGTAAATTTTTATTAAGCATAAAATATAACAGTAAACCAGCGATTAAGATTACTGTATTATACTTAGCTAGCATTGCTAACCCAGCGCTCATCCCCATAAGATACATATACCACGTGTTTTGAAATTTGATCCACTTAAAAGCAGCATAAATAAGCAGTAGCGAAAAAAACACCTCCAACCCATCCAAGGTCATGCTAATGGCAATAAATCTGGTGGTAGCAAAAGGAAACATTATCCAAAGTGCTGCGGCACACAGCGCAGCAGGCTTGCTGGCAAACTCTTTTACAATTTGATAAATTAGATAAGTTGAGCCATAAATTGATAACAGAGAGATTAACTCAATTGCAAAAAAATTATCCCCAAAAATATGCGTAGATACATAAAGTAAATAGGCAATTAAAGGGGGTCCATCCAAATAAGATAACTGTAAATGCTTACTCCATGTCCAATAATAATAAGTATCATTGGTAGGGAAAATAAAAAAACTAAAGCCGAATAAAATACATGCATTAATCCATAATATTCGGTATAAAAATGTACATTCATGTATACTACATTCATGTATATCATTGCCTTGTGGTTCGAGTATTTCATTTTTTATCATTTACAACATCTCCAATACTGTACTTATACTCAATTTGCAGCTTATTGCAAGTTGTAATTCATGAGCTTTAATAATATCACTTTGAGAGGGAATCTTTAAAAATGCTCTGTCGATTAATATCGCAACACTCAGCAATAAAAATATACCATTTAATATATGCATGATATATAACGATCTATATCTCTGAGGATATGCTACAGCAGTATTTTCACCATCATTTTTAGCATTAATCCCGCGATCAGTCTTGGAATATAACACATAACAGGCTAAAATTATAATAATACTATCCATAGGTAATAAATAATTCATAGCCACATGCGCAAAATATGCAGTAAATAACCAAAACACAAAATAACTCAATGCTACTACTATTAACAATAAAACCCTATCTGAACTTACCCTGAACAAAAACTGTCCGTTAAAAAAATATCCGTTATTTATCATACAGTTACTTTTACATTTACACTTAAACTTACGCACCAATTCAATAACTAAAATTAATATTAAAATATGCATCACCCCCAAAACATCACTGCACAGGTAAAAAATGATTCCCGATAATCCATAACGAGGCACTACATAACTGCCACCATTCCAATTATGTGCGGTTAGCTGATACTTAAATGATGCCCAATCATGTTGATAATTCCACAACAAGACCGGTGAAAAAATTAACACACACAGGATAGCTGCTAAATAAAAGTGCCGATTAATAAAAATTTTACGTAAACTAATGCCTAAATATACCAAGATACCCAGAATCGCAACTATACCAGTATATTTGGACAATAAAAGTAACCCAAGCATAATACCCGCATAATATATGTATATAGTTTTTCGTTCGCCAATATATAATAAAATAAACAGAATGCTAGCTAAACTAAATAAATTATCTAAACAATCATAATTTAATGTTACAAAGATAAACCGCGTAGTAGAAAATGGGTAAATCAACCACATAAAAGCCGCAATTTTCCCCAAATGCTTATCACTCAACAACTCGCCAATTTTATACACGATATAGCAGGTTATACCAGTTGTAATAACCCCAACAAAATTAATGGCAAAAACATTGTGTCCAAAAACTGTGGTTGTCAAGCGAATAATATAGGCAATTAATGGCGGACCATCATAATAAGATAATTGTAAATGTGTGCTCCACGGGTAGTAATAAAATAACATATCGTGGCTAGGCAAGGTATAAAAACACAAAAACGTCAAAAAGATTAAATAACCAGCAAATAATTTATTATAAGTATTATTATAGCTAAGTTTCTTCATAATAACGCTGCTGCTATACTTATATACTGACTAATACCGGATATAGCTGATTTACACTCAGAATTATTTACTCGTTCCAGCAAGCGAGTTGAATTTTGTGCTTCATTATCCCGTTTGGCATTGCTATGCCATAAATGAAGAACTGGAAGAGCAAATCTACCATCCTTAATCTTGACCCCAGCGTGTAAAAGCCGGACAAATAAATCGGCATCTTCATGCCCCCAGCCACTAAAAGATTCATCAAAACCATTGACAGCCATAAAATCACTCCGCCATACAGCAAAATTGCAGCCTTTAGGATATTTCCAATTAGTATCTCTAGAATAACGCCACTTTGCCCTTTTATTAAGTCTTATTCCAACTAATACCTTATTAACACGCCCTCTTAATTTTGCCCTAATCCAGGTAAATATATTCCAAGTAAAGATGTTTTTTATTATATCCGGGTAATTTAGTATTTCTTGAGTAAATGCTTTAGATAACAGGACGCGGTTACCCGCAATAAAATATCCCGTCTCTAATAAATTTAACTGCTGCTCAATATAATCAGGAAATGGTATACAGTCTCCATCTAGAAAAATTAAATACTCTCCAGTCGACGCTGCCACAGCCTTATTTAAAATCATACTTTTCCGAAAACCTTTATCTTCATGCCAAACATGACTTAATTTAGGAATAATTTTCTTATACTTGGCAATAACTTTAGCGGTAGCATCATCTGATCCATCATCAGCTACAATTAATTCTATATCTCGATATCCCATATCTCGATATGCTATATCTAGATATTTGTTAAGCGCTACTGCTAAATTCTCTAAAACCAAATTAAGCGCCTGCGGCCAATTATAAGTGGCTAAAATGATACTAATTTTCATTAGATTTCTTTCCTAAGTGATACCTTAACCAGGGTTAAAACTCAGTCTCAATATTTTTAACCTTTTCTAATCCATCAATAATTTGCCTTGAGGTTAAATCATAAATTTTCCGAGTTGGTGTTTGTAAACAAATTTGTGTTTTACTCCACGGATGCCATGCTAGGATATTTTGTGCATGGAATAAGCCTACACACTTCATGTGTAATCCAGCTGCTATATGCAATAATCCACCGTCAGCCCCAATATAATATAAACTAGTTATCATTAAATTACACACGCTAAATAGATCATTTTCCGTACACAATGTAACCCTTGAACTTGAAATTTCTTGCAATAATTCTAGTGCACGACTTTCATCATCCTTAGTCGCAACCACCAATACTTCCATATTTAATTTAAGCAAGTCTTCAATAATACACTTAGCTAATGCCGATGGTATATAGCGTACAGTATCGCGCCTCCCAGAAATATTTACCACCACTTTATTTTTATCTCTAATTCCATCTCTAATTTTATTAAAATCATTCATATCATTCGTTTTTTGGTCTATTTTTACTATATCGCATTCTGGATTAAAACTCTCTGTATAAAAATAACAAGTTGGATCTACAGCTATAGAATCTACCCCTCTTATATTCAATCGCGATAATCCAAAATATAATAAATTTGCCTGGTTAATCACTTCATGTATACTATCATCATACGCTAAATAATGATATTTACCCGTTAATTGAGTAAATATACAAAACATCTTTGAACGTAAACTTCTTACACCTAAACGATGACCAAATATTTTTTTAGTTGACACGTATTTGAGCAGATAGTATGATTTTAAATCACGATTTAACATAAATACGGCAGAATATGAACAATTCTGAATTGTTTCTAATTGTCGCTGATTGTGCACTTTTCCCTCATTATCCGCGGGGTTTTTATATAGCCAATATACCACCTCAACGTGTGGATTATATTTAAATGCAGCAAAATTATACTCAAAACATACAATATCAATTGTAACGTTGGGTATCTGCGACAACATGCGGATAAATACTGAAGTTAAAACGCTGTCACCCAAAAAATCAGTGCGTACAACTAAAAATCTATGGCATTCTTGAGGCTGACATTCATGTCTCTGACATTCATGTTTTTGTGGTGATGGAGGAATACTCATATTTTATTTAACCTATTCATCCAATTGGAGCAATCCTAATTCGTGTAAGCCATTCATAACCATGGCTGGGCTTATCATATAACTAGTTTTAGCGCTCAAACAAACACATTTTGGTGTCCAAGGATACCACAAGTTTTTAGTATTCTCATTATATAATCCCACACATTTAAGACCCAATGCAGCAGCTATATGTAATAATCCGCCATCAGCGCCAATATAATATTCAAAACTATTTAATTGATTAGCCACCACAAATACATCATTATCACTTATCACATCAATCTTAGCAAAATATCTGTTATCACAACAATCAACATCATCAGCGATACTTTTCTTATCATGTTTCGTCAACAAAGCAACCATATTATCAGCAATAACTTTATCTTCTGCCATAGCTATAATTGCAATTTTACTAGCATTCTTTAAAAGTAACAATAACGACATTAACATAGATGGTAAAATATTTCTTTGCAGTTCAGTCTTACCTGAAATATTAATTACAACTGAGTTAGTGGTTTTAGTAATTGGTTTAATTGATTTGGAATATAAATTACATTTTTCCGGTAAGGTGCTTATTTGAGGCAGCTTAAGCCGACTTAAACCAGCATTAATAACATTCTTCATATTTAATGCTTCATGCTGGTTTAAATCATAAGCTACATAATTAAATTTATATACTTTCTTCATAAACCACTGAAACGAATTGGTGGAGTCTCTATTATCCAGCACTAAATCAAGACCAAAGCGATATTTACATTTGCTAAGCAAGGATAGTTTTTGTAACCGTCGTCGCGACTGCAGCACAAATACTGCATCGTAATGAATAGGTCTAACCACTAATTTATAATATCTTTTACTCTCTAATTTATTTTCAATATCACAATAGAAAATATTACTGATATAGGGATTATCTTGGTAAAATCTATAATTGTAATTAGACGCCAAAATATCAATTTGACACTCAACGGTTTTAAAAAGCGCCTCAATAGCCACCTGGGTAACAATAGCATCCCCAATTCGATCGGGACGGATTACAAGAAAACGCAACATATAAAACTGCTCCACAATTTAACATTTAAAATTAGCTTTCTTTCTATACATAACGGTAACATAGGTAATAATAATAAATAACCAATATATTAATCCTCGTGAACCATCTATTTCATCATCCACCAAATTTTTCATAACAATAACTAAAATCATAAAAAATACTGACAAACCGTATCTAGAATTATGTTCGTATGCAGCATAACTGATTTTATACAATAAAAAAATCATTATAAACAAACCCACGAAACCAGTTTGCAACAATAAATCTAAAAAATAATTATGTGCATGAAGGGCTATATTGGTATCCATTTTATATAACTCACTCGACAGCGGAAAATGTGTAGTAAAAAAGTATGATTCAAGCTTTAACCCCAACCCTACCCCATAAATCGGCGAATAAAATATTTTATTAATCCAATAATTATATATATGCAGCCGTTCATTAATATGTAAGTTATAATGCAATACATTAATTAAAATAAATTGTACTACTCCAACAATTACCATAACGCTAATTACTATTTTATAAATAGCAACTTTACGCACCACTAGAGCCCAATATAAAAACCCACTAACAAACATAGTAAATATAAATGCCGAATCTTTTAAAATTAATCCGGAGATTATATTTAATCCAATAATAAGATTTCTGAAAGTCTTAGTAGAGCTAAAAAATAACGCATATACTATCATGCACATTGCTAATGTGCTAGAAGTTATCCTACCTCCGCCATACTCATTGATTAAATTAAATAGCACAAAATCAACTTTTAACCAAGTTATAAGAAGAAATGACAAACTTACCAAAAGTAAGCTTAAACTACAAAGCAAAAGTAAGATATCCATCTTGCCTAATACCCGCCCATCATAAAGCCCACATACCAATAGCAGAGGGATCATGCAGGTTGTCATACTTTTGAATGATAATAAAAATTTAGCGCTTAATATAGTAACTATAATGCACCAAATAAAAAACCATAAATAATACTTAAAAAACGTATCATTTAAAATATTTTTATTAAAATTAACTATCCCATACAGACAAATTAACTCCATACATATATAAATAATTGTATGATTAACATGAACAAATGGAATTATAGTAAATAAAACCATTGCAAATATTCGAAGAATTTGTGTATTAACCCTAATTTTACACATGTATTTTTATCTCTCAATTATGAATAATATAAATATACTCTTTGTCTTTCAATCCTGGACTGTGTCATATCTTATAAAACGCTCCTCGTGTACTTATATGTACACGTCGTCGCTTTTTATTGCGATATTCCTTGTCCAGAATCGAAATACTT
>JAUPUP010000251.1 GCA_030917485.1 Pseudomonadota bacterium | reverse complement strand
TGGCCTTATCCACCGCAGTATTGGCTTTAAAATGACGAATTGCCATATAACTAGCCGCAATAAACACTAGGCTCCACGGTAAAAATGCCCATAAATAGGTATGCACAAAAAATAACGGATTCCCGTGCGTATTAACGATTGGACCACTGTTAAAGAACCGCCCAAACTGACTACCCCAAAAATACCAGCTCAGACCAGAAATATTTTTATGTCCAAAAACCATCGTTGCCGGCTGAGCATCA
Organism: Pseudomonadota bacterium; assembly: GCA_030917485.1. Classification (GTDB taxonomy): domain Bacteria; phylum Pseudomonadota; class Gammaproteobacteria; order Burkholderiales; family UBA11063; genus Aquella. Next base: position 3,385 of record JAUPUP010000251.1, on the reverse strand, counting down.
AATTGCAAATACAGGCAAATCAATTCGGGTGCAATAAACAGCAAACTTAGCGCATATGCCAACAACCATTTGGGACTAATTATTCGCGCATATTGTTTAGTATAAATCCACGTAAAAACTAAGCCACTGAAAATAGTCACTACCACAAATAAACCTTTGGTCATCATCGCCAATGCGGTAAAAAAGCTGGCTAAAACCAATGGCTTCCACGATGAACTACGATCATACAATAGCCAATAATAACAGGCTGGCATAATTTGCCCAAGTAAATAGGCTTCGGCACGCACATCAAAAGAGCCAGATAACATTAAATGGACACTACTTAGATAAATTAGAAGCGCAATTAAGCCGACCTCTGCATTATAGAGCAACTTCGCTAAACGATAGGTATAGTAAGCACCGAGCAAAAGAAATAAATAACCCGGTAAAAAATAAGCAAACGCATTGATTCCAAAAATTTTAAAGGAAAATGCGCTAATCCAAAATGGAAAATGCGGCTTATCTAGCCATGGTTGCCCCGCGGAAAATAACCCAATCCAATCACCTGATACTGCCATATGTTTAGCAATATTGGCGTATAAAACTGGATCATCATTTCTGAGCAATGGCTCAAAAATCCCAATTCCATTGACAATTATCACCAGTAGAATCAAACCCCAAATTAATTTCCGATTTATCAGCATATAAATTATTCCGTAATTAAATTTAATAATCCAGTTCGCAAGTTAGTTGCTCGTTCAATCTGGCGCAAGCAACTAGTCTTGCAATGAGCTAGAATTATAATCGCAGGCAGATAATAATGGTTAAGTTTATTTCTATGCTCGCGCAAAAAATTACCAGCTGGCACAAGCTAGCTGGTAGTTATTGGTGGTTCGCGGATTGACGATCACATTGTAAATAAGGTCACAGTAACATCAAGAATATAATTTTTATGGAATAAATGGAATTGAGCTAAGCAATGGTGTTAGGTCAAAAAATAAAACCAAGATTGGAAAAACTACAATCCATTTTTTATCAATCCATCCGCCACGTGAGAATGAAAAAAATAATGTTATGCTTTTTGATTACGGATTGCTTGAATAGTTTCTGCATGACGACGACTCTCAAGATCACGGGCTGCTGCAGCTTTGGCATTTCCATAATTATTAATTGAAATAAATGACCAAATCGTTGCAGGTATCCAACCAATTAAAGTTATTTGAAGTAACAAACATAAAATACCTTGAATAGGTTTACCCATTGTAAAAAAAGTTAACCACGGGAGAAATAAAGCTAAAATATAACGCATACTAAGTCCTTGTAAAATTTATCAAATAACATCTAAAAATCAATCTGTACACTGAATCATCAGCAATTTTTACTCTATATTTCTCCTTCAATTTATCGTTGTGCACAGCCTAACAGCAGACTAAATCCCTGAAGTTGCGATCACCATACTCGCATTTGGAGTACTTAAATCTTTAACCGCCCATTTATATGAGCCAATTAAACCCCAATATGGCTTACTATCTGCATTTGTCGAAATAACTTTGCCATCGGTTTTCACACTAAGTTTGCCATTATATTGAAATGAACTAAATGCTTGTATGGCTTGTTTATCACCCTGAGTTTTACCATTAATGATAATTTGTTTATTTTTAGTGTCATATTTCATGGCTACAGGAATATCAAACCCTTTTTCTGAAGAGCCAATTGAAGCATTAAAGGTCTTCTCTTTGATGATATTGCCAGTATATTTCAAGGTTAAATGTCCACGGCATTCACCTAAATATTTGCTACTCAGAATATGGTTGCCATCTTTAGCATCCTGCGCAACTGTCTGATTAAATTCTTTTTCACAATCTGCAAATATTTCCTTTAGATCATCAGCAGAAAGCGCTTTCTTTTGCTCTTGTGAGGTAGCTTGCGCATATAATAAAGTACCATTTATAACATCCGTATCCACATCAACTTGATATTGTCCAGTGCGACTAACTTGGACTTGATTGTTGAAATTTTGTGCCCCATAACATCCAGCCAAACTAAGTGCCAGAATAGTAATGGTTAATCCAGAATATTTTTTCATTATTTTGGCTCCCCAACAACTTTTTTGAAAACAATTTTACTATCAAATAAACCTGGTGCTGAAAGTTCCTGTTTTTGTTCATCGAAAGTAAAATTAGTGCCATCAACATTCAAACTAGTTCCATTGGCTTCTACTGCTAGCGTTGCAGATTCGCCAGTTGTCTGTAACACTAAACCTTTATCTGACTTGCTAATGACAAATGTCGCGCTAGCATCACTCGCATCCTGCCACGTTCCAATAAAATTTTTATCTGCACTATTGCCGCAGGCTGTCAGCGAAATGCCAACTAACATCAGCGCGGCAGCTAATGAAATGGCAATTGAATTTTTTTTCATATCGTGTCCCTCATGAAATATATGAGTAAATGGTGAACACCTACCCATATGAAATTAAATTATAAATCAGTTGACCAACCATTGTTAGTTTTAACTAAAGTGGTCTTGGAGGTTTTATCTGTATCATCAAGTGTTTTGGCTATCACAGGAAAAGCTTCTTTAACGCCAGCTTTATTAATCCAATCTGCTACATCTACATATTTATAGCTATATTTAACTTCCGCCATATGATAACCACTATTATCTGCCTCAGTATAGTTTTCAATTTGCTCAACCATAGGATGCGCATAACAAAATATTCGTTGTCCAGTATCACCAAACATAGCAGACATAGAGTTAGTCTCTACTTTTGCAGCTGTAGCCTTACCTGCGTCAGTTAAGGTGTATATAGTATATTTATAGAAGCCATTGGCTTTTTTTTCACCCCAAACACTATAAGTCACCAAACTTTCTGTTGACTTAGTTAATAGCCCTGCACCAGTCAATGAGTCTAATTGTACAAACTTATTTTTAGTTTGCTCTGGAGAATAATCTGAATTCTTGCCATTTTCATCATAATGTTGACTGATGACATACGCCCCTGCTGTTTTAGCCTTAAGCTTTTTCAAATCATCATCATTAGTATAAGATCCATCGATGGAATCTGAACTTACGTTAAGACAGACTGGCGCTTTACTTATCTTCTCATTGATAGCCTTTTTAAAATCACTTTCTTTACCACATGCCACCAAACCGATGCTTACCGCAGTTAGACTTACTAAAATTTTTTTCATAGCGTATCCCTCATTAAATATAACTTTGTGGAGCAATACATCTTTAAAAATGTTGCTCACTCAGATTGTTAAAATATAAAACTATTGCTTATTTATGCCTGATGTTTATCTGCATTTAATTGCTTCAAATTATCGCGCATATCAATTAATAGATAGAGCACAAAGGCTAACAGGATTACACCCGCAACCCCAGTTAATAACGTAACTAATCC
>JAUPUP010000250.1 GCA_030917485.1 Pseudomonadota bacterium | reverse complement strand
TTAACGTGGGCTCACGAATTATTAAATTATTCATTTTTATATGTGCTTTTTGCTATATAGATAAATAGTTATATAAGTGTAAATCTGTGTTTCAAAAATATATTTAGAAGCATCTTTTGGAACATTATATTTTGATACTATTTTAGAGACAATATTTTATAGTATTAATGACTAAGCTGTTTAAAAATTTCGTGTGCCTCAAAAACAGATGTTTTTGAGACATTAAAATACATTGAGGGATGAAGAATGAGAAATTAACAGATGAAGAATTGAAGGTTAAATAAGTTCGTTGGATTTTACATGATATCTAAAGGAATCCCAATTAATAATGCAAGTGCACCACTTGCTTTGAAAATGGGCGTCCACTATTAAATCCATTGCCTGAAAGAGTAATTCTTCTTGTTTAGTTTGTTGTTTCATTTTTATTCCTTGTCATAAAACAACTGATTTTACAACAGTGAATAAATTTACACAATTATTTTAACACCCTCATTAACGGACTTAATTTTTCTAAGAGATGGATTATTTGGTTTATATACCAAACTTGATTGTTTATTACTGATATTAATTTTAAAATTTAAAGGACTCCAGTCCTCTATTAGTGGTTGGATTATATTTTTGCTAAAAAATAATACCTCTTGGCCAATACGTGTCCTATATGCTGTATGTTTAAAAGAATATTCCTTTTTACTACATTCAACGTATAACTTTTGAATTTCCGGTGTATTGTCATAAGATACAATCCATTTAATGTTTTTAATTCGCTTAATCCGTTGACTTACCGCTAAATGGTCATCATATTTATAATGATTCATATAAAGTGAATTAGCTTTAAGATAATAGGGTGGGTCAAAATAGAAAACTGTATTTTCATTTTGAGATTCAGCTTCAATTTTGTCGATTAAATTTATGGCATCATCTTGATATAAATTGATTTTATTTTTATATAAAACTATTTTCCTAATCCGAGAAATAATATCAGCTTTGTTAAAACGGCAATCAATTTTATAAGTGCCATTTTGATTTATTCCACCCATTATTCCACCATTAATTATCCCTGATCGGTTGGCACGGTTCATAAATAGTGAAGAAAATCCCAAGTCTAGTAAGGTGGCCAAATCCTTATTTTTTTGTATTTCACGTTGAATATACCAGTTTTCAACCGTTATATCGGTAGTGATAATTCGCTGGCAAAGTTCCTCAGTGTGGTTCAATACAGAATACCAAAATGCGTAGATTGATTTATCCTTATCATTGATTGTAATTTGGTTTACAAATCCCTCGATCAATAAGAATAGTGCGACCGATGCACCTCCGGCATATGGTTCTACATAATGCCCATTGATATTATTATCAACACATATTTTTGCAATAAATGCTGCAAGTTTATTTTTTCCGCCTGGGTAGCGGAGTGGTGAATAAAACATTCTATAGACCTATCTTTATTTAAAATATCTTTATAATTAATGCGTTATGACGTAGCTTCCAAATTCCAATCTTTAGAGTTTATTCCATGAAAATCTGCTACTTTTTTAAACATTATATTTAAATCTTTATAAAACTCATATAATTGTTGCTCATTATCCTTATTGTGAGCCCAATGTATTGATACTAATTCAAAAAAATCTTTGTGTTTGTTAAATGCTGTCTTATTTAATGTTCTCCTTACTCCTTTATTTGATTTATCGCTACCTTCATTTTTGCTTAATACGACTTGAATATTCCGGATGTCAGGTAGTATTGAATCTCTAAACTGTATTTTTCCATAGTTTTCATCCAAGATTTTTGGTTGTAACCAAAAAGTATCATCATCCTTTTCAAATAAAGTATTAGCGTATGCCATAACTAGTTCTTCTGGAGAATCATCACCAGGTAAAATAATTATGCATTTTGTAAGATTTTTTCTACTTTTTTGATCGCCATCAAGTATGCATATTGATGGCATAATAAATTTTATTAAATAGCCATCATTAAACATACCAGCCAAATTTTCTGCCCCAAAGCTTGCATCTACTGTATGAAATAAGTGTCTTATTTTTGCAAATTCTGGTTTTTCGTTTTGAAAATAATCAAATACAATATTTAGAAAAAATCGTGCTTCCTCATCTTCCATAAATATAGGTATTCTTTTATTTACATAAATATTACTTCTTGTGATACCATGAAGGTACATCTTTATTTTGTAAATATCAGGATTCTCGAATTTTTTCACCGAACTTAAATTATCATAAAGATAAATGACATTATCTTTTTTATTTAATGCCTCTTCTACTAGAGATAAACTATGTGTAGTAAAGATAATTTGTATTTTGTACAGCTTTGAGTATTCATTAAATAGATTTAATATTTTAAATTGTAGAGATGGATGAAGAGTTGCATCTAACTCATCAATTAGTAGTATACTTTCTATGTTATTATTGCTAGTAATACATTCAAAGTAATATTTTAGAGATACAACAGCGGCGATTAAAATGAATAAATTATCTTCCCCGGCAGAAATCGTATTTGAATCTATTCCATCCTGATCGCTTGTAAAATCATACCTTATTTTAATATCTCCCATCTTCTCTGGAGCATTCAAAACTATCTTTATGCCTGAAATATCTTTATAAAGCTCAGTAATAAGTTGTTTGTAATTGTCTGGTAAGCTTTTCTTTATATTTTTAATAACAGAGTCATTTTGAAATTCGCCATAAGGTAGTAAACGTCCTAACCCTAGATATATGATAGGGCACGCAAGTAATGACTCTTTAAATCCTTTTTTATAATATGGCTTGATTGCATATCTATGTTTTCCAGCAGTTTCTGAGTTGTGTTTTCTAAATTCAGTTGATTTCCCATTTATGTATTTTACAGTATATAGTGTTCCAGCCCCTCCTTTGGCTGGATTATTATATTGCTTATCACCACGTGTTAGGCTTTCAATTTTTGGGTTTGTTAAATTGTTTAGTTGTTTAATAATTTCCAAACATGTTTTATCGTTGACCCAGGTAGCTGTTCGTACCACTTTTTGAAAAGAATTACTTATAATATGTAATAATGAAGACTTACACGTTCCATTAGTACCAGATATTACGTTAACTTTAGGCGAAAAGTAAAAATCAATATTTTTGAGCTTTCGGTAATGAGTAATACTTATTTTTTCTATCATGAAGCACTTTCTTTATAGTACATATGCAACTACTTGGCTGGTTTGATATCTCAATACCGGACAAAATTAAAATAAATTTTTAAAAATTTAGCATTAAACTTTAGTCAAAGTTGTTGCATCCCAAACATAAAAGTTGGTAAACTTGCGTTTTTTATAACCGACCAAGGAAATAATCAATGCAAGCAGACCAACCCAACATTATTGTAACAAATTTAAAAGCAGCACAGTTTAAAAATGCAAAATTATTAGCACAAGTTAGCAAACTTAATTACAGCAAATGATATAATTAGTAATAGTATCGCACAAATGTCAATATTCCCACATTACTCTTTCGAATTTGGGATGTTACACGGAGCGGTTGATGGGCAAAAATTTAATATGGCTACTCCAGCTACCAAAGCACGACATGGTAAGAAATATTTTGGCAAAGGTAAAGGGGTAGTAGCATACTCAATGTTATGTAACCACGTTCCGCTTCAAACATATTTGTTAGGTTCAAATGACCATGAAAGCTAAGGATTTCAAAAAAATCTGGGATTTACGCATGACACCCCTATTAGCCAAGGATTTTGGTGATGGTACTTTTTCTTCCTCAGATGGCAGGCGCATTCCTGTAGCAGTGAAAACCAGAACAGCCAAGGCACTTGTGAAATACTTTGGGTATGAAACTGGATTAAATTTTTACTCTTGGACATCAGACCAGTTCGCGCAGTATGGCGGAAAAGTTACTTCACCAACAATGCGGGAGGCAACTTTAGTATTAGATGCAATATTGGATAACGAGACTGAGCTCAATATAGAGCGACATACAACTGATACTGCTGGTTATACCGAAATTATTTTTGCATTATTCGATTTACTTGGTCTACAGTTTGATCCAAGAATACGCAATATAGGAGACCAGTGGCTTTATTACATTGGCGATAAGCCGATTATGCCAATATAATTGAGATATTATCAGACCCGATAAGAACAAAAATTATAGCTGATAATTGGGATGAGATACTTAGGGTTGTAGCTTCATTGAAGAAAGGTTGGGTGACTGCTTCACTCTTTATCAGTAAATTACAAGCAATGCCACAAAAAAGCAATTTGGCAAAAGCTTTACAGGAATACGGTAAAATCTCAAAAACCATCTCAATACTTCGTTATGCACTGAGTGAAAAGCATCGTATGGAAATAACCACTCAATTAAATAAAGGTGAAGCTATTCATGATTTGCAGCAATTTTTACATCTGGGCAGAGAAGGTAAAATATACGCCAGACAGCCAAGTGAACAGGAAACTCATTTTGGTTGTTTGAATCTATTGATAAATATGGTAATTGTGTGGAATACAGTTTATATGGCTGAGGCGATTTATGATATTCAGAGTGAAGGAATTGAAGTAAATGATAATGATCTCAAGCATTTATCTCCAGCTAGGAGAGCGCACATAAATCGATATGGTAAGCATATATTCAATAAAAATGAAGATTTTAAAGATAAGCTCCGTCCGCTTCGGAAGAAGAAAAAATAAGTTCGTTGGATTTTACATGATATCTAAAGAAACCCCTATAATGTCCAAAATTTGCGGAATATAGGACTATAAAATCAAAAAATAAGAAGCGACAAAGCCCATAGATACCATTGCCGCTTCTTATTTATGTGTATCACTTCAACCCGGTTAACTCATGAAAAACAGTCCCAGCTATTATATTACGCAAACTCTTAGGATGAAAAATTACATATTCTGAACTTATACTATCCAAAATAAATGATTCCTCATCTTTTGTAAAGCCTAAAGCCGACTGCTCTGCATAAGCATCCACAGTAATTTTAGAACCATTTCTGGTTAATAAAGCATAACGAATTATACTCCTAATAGCACCATATACATTAAATTCCTTACTAGAAACATTCTTATTAACTATAGATGCCACAAGGTCAAACTGTTTTTGATGAAGTTCTTCGATTATTCCCTTAGTAATATCTAAAAGTTTATTTACTGCGGGTTGATGACTTTTACTAACTAAGTGTAGTAAAATAGGGGAAGCATGAAGCATAGCTAGTCTCCTTTGTACACGAAAGGTTATTAGTGAAAGAATAGTTAAGGATTGGCGTCCTTAATTACTCACTGTTTCATGCCCTCTTAACTATAAGTTAAGAGGGCATGAAGCTGAGGTGATTATAACGTATATTGCCGGATAAAGTAAAGTATTTTTAAATAAAATATTTTACAAAAAATTACTCTAAAATACCTCGATTTTCGTACTAATCCTTTATTTTCAAGGCAAATTACTCATTAATTTATTTTTTAGCTATTAATAAAATTACATGTAAAAGGCATGTTAAAAACATATATGGCACATGTAAAAATGATATAATGAGCTCTTAGAGGGGTTATACATGAATAAAATAATCGTCATCGCACATCAAAAGGGCGGAGTAGGTAAATCAACTATAGCAGCAAATTTAGCAACTGAGCTATCCAAAAAATTTCAAGTTGATATTATTGACCTAGACCTGCAAAAATCACTAACCTATTATAATAATCTTCGGTCTAATTCAGGATTAAATCCATTAAACGTTATTCAAGTTGATTCACCAACTATGCTTAAAGCAATAATAAACAATAATCAAAAATTGCTACTGATTGACGCTGGGGGATATGATTCAGATATTAATCGAGTAGCTATTTCTGGAGCGGATATTTTAATTACTCCAGTTAGCGACTCTGGTATCGAGCTTGTGGGGTTATTAGCTTTTCGTACAATTTTACGGGATATAAGAACTTTCCGCCCGGATATTAAAGCTAATGTTTTATTGAATAAAATTCACACCAGGGCAGGTAATGCCAGTCTAGAAGAAATATATAGCTTTATCAATGAAAACCCCGAATTTTCTAGGTTAACGTCAATTTTAAGAGATAGAATTGATTACAAGCGGGCTTTTGATTGCGGTAAATCAGTGGTTGAATTTAATAATAAAGCCGCTCAAGAAATGAAAGGCTTAATTGATGAGGTAATTAAAAATGGCTAAAATAAATGAGCAAATGTTTGAGAATGCTACTCAAACAGCAGGCTTAAAGAATAATACAGACAATAACGAAACTCAAAAATATGTTGCAGTTTATGATGTTCCTAAAAAATGGATTCACGCGGTTAAAACTAAAAGTGGGATAAGAACTATGTCAGCTTATGCAAGACAAGCTATTTTAGAAAAATTGGAAAGAGACGGAATTATATAAAATATATGCTTTATACATGTATTTTATATTTATAATACATGTTTTTAAGAGATAAAACTTAGTTCATTAAATTTTTAATTTTAGTTAAATCAACATTAATAATTTCATCTGTATGCTCAATTAAAGATGGAGGGCAGTAATTAGTTAAGGTAGTTATAAAAACTTGTATTTCTTCACTTCTAGCAAATTTAGTAGCTGGAACAAACTCTATATTAGCAAAACTGCACCAGAAACAACGTTGGGTTTTAAAAATAGCACACCACAAACTTTAAAATACAAAGCTCACATTACACAAAAAATCAACAATATAGTTACATATTCGTATAAGGTACTCTTACAATAACATCTTTTATATTATTTATTTCTATAGATGATTTTGATTTTAAATTATTACAAATAGTTTTTGCTTCTTTCTCCTGTTCTTTAGGATACACAACCGTCACATTTTTATGAGAATTTTTAGGTATTCGCCCGCCTATTTTGTTAACATCGTTACCCTTGCCCAAATAGACAGGATACCAATTATTGTTTATGCTTGGAGTAAATAATTGCTTAATTTTATCGCTATACTGTGGTAGGAACTCACTGTTATAGTTTTTTATTAGCACAGATAAAATAGGATCTAAAATATCAGTTTTAAAACTATTCAATTTTTCACCTGGTTTAGTGAAAATATGTTCACTTAATTTTGTTACAAACTCGTTTAACTGATCATGCTTTTCCCCAGAAGTTGATTGAGTATTTAAAAGTTGACCGTCAGCAATATTAGATAATTTAGCATAGTTACGCTTAATTTGCGTCATAATTGGGTAAAATTTTGTAAAGTCTTCAATTTGATTCTCCTGATACTTTTCAACTAATTCAGCAATAACAGGTAATTTTGCCATCTCAATTATTTGAATACAGTAATAAAATAATTTTTGTTGCATTTTTGCTTTCTCTGCAGGATTGCATTTATGAGTTTTTTCTAGTAGTTCCAGTAACTTATTTTCACAAAATGGGGCATTAATAAAGTTCCAATCATTATCACGAGGATCTGGGGGATACTCTGCCCTAACGTTAGAGTAATCTTCACCTAGCCCATTAATTCCTAGCTGAGTTGTAATTTTGTTAAATGTAAACTCGATTCCAGCCAAGTATTTTGTTTTAATTTCTATAATAAGACTAACTTTGTTGAGATTGTTTCCTTCCGGACTTATTTCTATCTTAATATATTGTTTTTTTGACATGACGATATCGGCTATATGAGAGTCAAATTTCTCTAAGATTATTGCTCCTAGGGAGTTTAGTGAAACATTTTTAGCTGATACGACTTCTGTATTGCTTTTACTTATTGGCTCCAGAACCAAAGGATCCATTATAAGTACAACACCAAAATCTTTATTACATCCTTCATACCTGTTAGAATTATATGTGAATTTAGAGCTTTTTATGTAATTAATATTAATAGCAATATTTAAAGCAGCAATCGCAGTATTTTCACTATCAATAATTGAATAAATTGTATTTTGTAAGTCACTACGCAAAATTACAGCACCAGACGTACCAGGCAAATTAGCATTAGAATATCTTAATTTTGTTGTAGCGTAGCCATCAATACTAGAAAATGACTTGTTGCTTACATCATTCATACTTTCTCTAACATATGGTGGATAGTACCTTTTTCCTTCTTCACCACCACCATCAGTCCTACTATCATTTATAATGCGATGCTCTATCACATTATTAGTATTTAGTTTAAGTACAAACCCAGACGTTCCTAAGATGTGTTTTAAATCAATTTGATTTTCAAAATATAAAATTGCGAAGTCCCAGGTTACATCTTGCAATCTTGGATTGTTCTGTATTAATGGTAATCCTGTTATATGTGTACTTTCCATTATGCCTATACTTATATTTTTTACTTCAAAACTCTGTAACTTGTGATTATTGTCAAAGAAGCGTAATATAATAGAATCATCAAAATACTGATTTACTGGATCATCCACCTGCATGAACCATATGTTTGACTTTAGCGTTGTTTCAATAGTATTATCTTTAGGCTGATTACTTTCTACTTTATGTTTATTGTATAAGCTTGGATACCGCTTTAATTCTTCATGCCAACTCTCCATTACATCATCGTTCGAGCTTTTACATATTTTTTCCTTCTCTGAATAATACTCATTTATATGGTCTGCGTACTGATTGACATCAAATATATTGTGCAAACATGTTAATATACCGCCATCACTAAGTAAGTTACAAACTCCTCTTCCTCTTTTTGTTTGAATCATACCAACATTAGGGTGATGAATATTTGGGTTAAATTGATAATCTACATTACTTTCTATATGTTGAATATTTTCACCTTTAATTGTGGATTCGATATTTTTTGGAGAAATAACAGCATCATCCATAATGTTTAATCGTGTTCCAAGCTCAGTAACGAATTCTCTATTTCCACATTCAAGACCTATACGCTTAAAATCATTATAATAATCATTCGCTTCAGACACTTTTACCTCTGGCGAGTTAATAAAATTAGTAGCGCACGTAACAGCATCATTAATAGAGTTAGATTTTATTAATTTTTTAACTTTATCGAATACATTTTGTGTTTCAGATGGATTAGTTAAAAGATAATTTGGGTTGATATTTTGAATTGATCCAGATTTCATAGTTTGTACCCTTATAGAATATTATTTAGGGGTAATAAATCATTGACTCATACAACATTTAATTTAGTGATATTATGATTATTTGTATTGTTATTGAACTAGTTGAAACTATAGGCTTGATTATGCAATAAAAATTACTTGTCTACATTTCCTTTTTTAGACAATTGTGCATATATTAGAAATTCTTTAATTTTTTTATTACTTACCTGAATAAATCTTAGTTATATTGTTTCCATATTATATTCTCAGTACATTACTTCGCCACAAGCATAGCAATACCCACAAGTTTAGTTGTGGGTATTAAACACTTGCCAGACCAAAGCATAATTTTTCAGTTTCTGCCAACCAGTCTATATTATAGTAACTATATTTTCATTTCATTACCTGAATTAATATATCGACATTTCAGGTTGTACGTATCCTTTTGGAAGCATATCTTCTTTAATATTGTCTTTAATGGTCTCAGGTATCCAATTTTCCTGATAGTCAGGGTCTTTCTGCAGCTCTTTAATTATGCTCTGACAATGTGCTATGTCTTCCTCTAAAGCGGTAAGCCTATCTTGTTGCATGAATGGTTTGAGCTGGGATGCCATAAATCTCTCTAAATCTTTGTGTTCTAGCTCCATTTGAACAATTATTTCTTGCTTACGAGATGGCAGTTGGTTGTCTAAAAAAGCATCAATATTTTTAAATAACATTCGAGGTGAGAAGTTTTCTATTTCGCTTCCAGAATATT
>JAUPUP010000249.1 GCA_030917485.1 Pseudomonadota bacterium | reverse complement strand
TAATGAAGCCATTACTTTCTGTTTGACATAAACCAGATAAAAACCCTGATTCACCGTACCAATAAACATTGGTACAAGTACTTGTATAGTTACCAGTTGGTTGCGATAAATAGCTTTGTGGATTCGGATTTGATTTATTTGAATTCCCAGAGCTACAACCAAAAAGTGTTGCCATTATCGCCATTATAGTAAATAATGATATATTTTTAATTATTTTCATATTCTTAAACCTTATTGTTAATTTGTATTAGCCGCATATCCCCAAGTAGGCGTTGTACTTGTTCCACTATCATAGAAACCTAAATATACGTTTCTACCATAAAAAAATGGTAAGCCATAAACCGCCAGACCGCTACTAGGAAGTAAACGCGTACCCCAGTATGGTAATACTGCATAACCACCAAGTCCCTGTACTGATGAAACTGTCTGCATTATATATGAGCTTTCACCACCATCATAATTTGACACTATCGTAGAGAACGTTACTGGTGAACTAGGACAGAAACTACTATCGTTACAAACTGGAATATTGTAACCGCCAAGAGCTAGTGTGTCAGTTCCACTATCAAATATCCCAGAAACTGGCCAGCCATTTTCATTGACATCAAAGTATCCTAGATTAGTATTAGGATTACCACGTACCGATTGAATAGTAGATGGTATAACGTTATTACTGGTAGTATTTAAGCCCATAACCATAGTACCATAAATACTAATAGTGCTATTTTTAGAAACTTTCGGATACGAAATAATTAATCCATTATTATTCTGCATTAACAAACTTAATGGATTTACATTCAGCGTCTGAACACTACTTTCAACTATGTTCACAAACCCGCTACTTGTTTGTACATAAATTAGATTTTGCAAAGTTGAATTACTTTCAAACGTCATAGGATTAACACCCAAAATACCACGGGCACCTGATGTTTGTAACAAGTTAGCAAATCGACCATTGCTACTACAATTATCTGGTACTGAGCTTTGACTACCATCATTTATGATTTGAATCGGTACATTATCTGCTCTTTGTCCACCAATTTGAAGACCAGCTAAGTTATTGCTACCAAACATATAACCACTTCCATAAGTAACACAAGAAGAAATTGGTGACTCAGGATTGTTACCTTGTAAGATGCTACTAAAAGTTAGACTACTATTTAATTGTGACTTCAAAACCTTGAAGCCAGATGAACCAGTATCCAAAAGTACATGGTCAATAACTTGACTTTCACCATTCTCATCATAAAGCGTAACACTCACAAATGGAACATTTGTCGCTGATACTCCATTTGCTCCACAACCAGCACTAATTTGAACTGCATTTGACTCTGTTGGAGCTGCCGGAGCTACACCTACACTACAACGGGCTCCTGCTGATGAGGCGCGCTACCTCCTCCATTACAACCACTAACTAATGTACCAAACAAACCAGCTACCACGATTGATAATATCTTTTTATGTTGCATCTTAATTACCTAAATTACCTAATGTATTTATATCAAATCCACTTGGCAATAATGAGGGTACGTATGCTACACCACTATAATTACCCGGACCACCATACGATTGAACTACCAAATTCTTATTATTTATCACAAGCATGCGTAATGATGATTGAGATGGGATACTGCTACTGTACTCACTAAAGTATGTTCCCAATAGCTTCTTAATATTAACTGGCTGGCTACCACTCCAAGATACCGCAAACACTTGATTATTCACATAGTACTCTTTTACTTTAGCACCATTAGATTCTGCATAACTAGCTACATCGTAGCTATTTAAACTGCTACTACTCATACGATAACTACCTGATTGGCTATTAACTACAGTTGCGCTATCTGACATAGTCGTAGTGTAATTACCACCTAATGAAGCATTTGCTAATGGCATCGCTAAAATAGCTGAAGCAGCTAATAGCACGCGCACTCTTTTTTTCATTTAAAGTCCTTCTTTAATCATTAATTCACAATATGGAATAACCACACTATCATTATACGTGATAAAAGATATGGTATCTACGACGATTAACATTTAAGACTTATTAGATGTAAAATACATTAATTTAGCGTCACTCAAATGCAACATATTAAATAACTGGTATGATAATACAAGTAGCATATATAGCTTATATAATCAAATTGAAGTGCAACACTGTTGCATATAACCACACTCACCATAGTAGCCATGCAAAAGCGCGACTTGTACCAATATTATGAGCATATGGCTTTTAGCTGTCATAGCAAATGAAGATTACATGAATATGATAATTTGGATATAAAAAATAAGCTAGAACTCATTATACAAACAGTAATGAAATTGTGGAATAGTAATAGAGGTAAAATAGGGTTGTCGTATTTTGTTAGTCTGAAAGCTAGGTATCAAGGCAGGCTTTTGAATTTATTATTCAGCAATAAAAATATATCGAAATTACATTACTCGCCATTTTAGGTATGGTTTATTTTATATTCGCTATTTTAGATGGTGTAGATGTTATGTATTGCTAGTGTTGCTGTATTGGATAATATAGAGTTTGGTGTATGATTAAATATGTGTTAGCATTATGTTTATTAATGTGTAGATTTATACACCATATGCTTAACGCCCATTTTCATTTGAAGTGCAACACGCCAAAGTTGACGTAATTGAACATAGCTTCGGCTGGAGTTAAAAATTCCAAAGCTTTTCTGGGTCTGTTGTTTAAATTATTTTCTACATATCT
>JAUPUP010000248.1 GCA_030917485.1 Pseudomonadota bacterium | reverse complement strand
AAATAGATCCTCTAATGATTCGGTAAGATCACTGTATTTAATTAGTTGGGTGCCGTCGCTTCTAGCCGTTATTGAGTCAATAATTCTCAAGTAAACCATAGAGGTCTTAGGGTTGCCGTTATTTATAACAATAAAGCTGCTTACTGTGCCGTATAGTCTATGGTTTGCGATGCTATGTCCGGCAAAACTTTCGCCTTGTATATCAGATCTAAATATGCTGGTATTTTTACACCAATTCATGTTTTTATTACTGGTTAAATTAGAATCCATGTTCATGAACCAATCTTGATATTTGTCATTGCCAGATTTGATGAATTCGGTAATTTTGTTGAGTCTGTTTGTAGAGCCCTTACTTTTTTCAAGGCTATTTTCTCCTATTAGGTTTAATTGTTGGTACTGTGCAGTCAAATATGTATTTGTGTGGGCAAAATAATCACCATGTTTGTTTACTATTCTATATGTAAATTTTCTGCTTGTATCACGGTTAGAGTTGCCATAGCTAACTTCTACAGTGAGTATTGAATTGCTATCGGCTATTTGATAAAAATTAGGCGCTGCCACGCTAAAAATTTGCTTGAGGTAGGGTAATATCTCGGACACTGTTGAGAAATTCTGTAAAATTCCATAAAGCACCATTCCCTCGGCATTGCCGTTTACCGGTTGAATATATTTTCGGTCATGAAAGTTGGGGTATAATGGATCTTCTTCTATAGCAGATAATCCAGATTCATTCACCCCCATTTTTACATCATTTTGTACCATAACGGCATAAAATTTATGCTGATGGTTATAATTGTTGTTGTACCACATATCAAATTGTCTTAGTGGCATTACTAATTCAAAATTTTGTTTGGCATAATACAAATTATCCCTGTTTTTACCTATAACAGTTCCAGATTCGGTTATTATACCAAACGCTGTACAAGCAAGTGCGATTTTATAACTAACCATTAGTACCAATAGTATTATGACAGTTTTTAATTTTTTCATTTTGTTCTGCCTTTGGATTGAATAGTGTTGAATAGTATTTTTGATGAAATAGATTTAATTGCTTAGGGTTTTAGAGTTTTGTTGAATTGATGCTGGCTTGCCATTGATTTGTTCCCATATGCTGTTTACGATATTTCCAGATTGTTTGTAAACATTATTGGCTGTATCAAGGTTGCGTTTAGCAACGGCTTCTGATTCTTGCTTATTTTTTAGATTTTTTTGTGCATTTTCAAGATTTATCTTAGCATTTTGCAAGCTTGACTCGGCTTGTTTCAAGTCTTCTTGTGCACTTGAGTATTTTGTCTTGCTGTTGTCGAGATTGTTTTTTGCTGCCTGAAAATTAGTCTGTGCATTAAGCAAATCTGATTGAGCATAAGCTCCAGCGCTGAGGGCGGTGACAATGAAAATTATATAAGTTAAAATACGCATTTTAGTACCAATTATATTTGATGCAACATTGTTTTTTTAATATATTCCACAACATCAAATGTTATATTATCTTTATTCGCTGAAAAAGCCAACACAGTTTTATTTTCCCATAATCCTGCAATTAGTAATTACTATATTTTTGTTCAACAAATATAATTATAACATAAAGTATATCTTAGGTTCAAATATAATGTAGCTGAACGTAGCTGAAAATCATGTAGCTGAAACTTGCATTGCCCATTAATTGTCGGCTAATTATTTGTTAATAAATTGATGTGTTTAAATATTTGGGAATATTTGCATGAAAAATAAATTTGAAATTTAAAATTGTAGAATGTGTATAATATCCATCTGGTATTACAACTTGTAGAGTTCGGTAATATGTTATGTTCTAAATACTAATATACTATTCGTAATTGAAAGTTGGACTTTTTTGATACTCGAAGTATTTCGATTCTGGACAAGTAATATCGCAATAAAAAGCGACGGGGACGAGTCCCACCGTGTACATATAAGTACACGAGGAGCGTTTTATAAGATATGACATAGTCCAGGATTGAAAGACAAAGAGTATATGTTAAAAAAGTATGGAGTAATCAATATGTCAGTTAAATCAATTATACCTGTGGTCTTTTTGAGTGGAGTTGTATGTAGTTGCGGTCTGGGGGGTACATCGTCTACATCGGTGCCAGTTAATCAAGTTTACTGCACTGAGTCTGGCGCAGAAAGCTCGCAAAAATGTATTGTATTCTCGGGTGGAAATGTTTATTATGGGTTTAATAATATGGCGTATGCATTATGCACAAAAACCTTATGTAGCATGACTAAAGATGCAGTTGTTGCCACATGCATCTGTCCGCTTATAAATGAATCAGGTTGGCAGTCTGCATCCCTATCCCCCACAAATTATATGGCTTCACAGCCAACATGGAATGCTGATGGCAACTTGCAGACAGTTCAGTCAGATTATTCGCAAGCAAATTTTCCGCCACCTATACAGCAATGTAACTTTGATACACCACATCCGTATGCTTCGTGTTTTGGAACGAGGTGCACGGTTTCTCAAAATGAGGAAAGCGCTATCTGTATGTGTCCTATTGAATATAGTAATTCTTTTAATTTTGAATTAGAAAGTTCAGAGTGTAATACATCTGGTAGTAAAATTTGGTCTGCTGCTCCTCTTGGGGGAACTGCGTATGATGCTATGCAATTACTTTATGGGGTTTTATATCCTGATGCCCCAGTGCTTGAGTAAAGCTTTTTTGGTGTGTAATTTTGGTATGTAAATCACATCTATGGGCATGCAAGTTATGGAGGTGGGCGCAAGGGTAGTAATTTAAAGCATTAGTTCAAATGGTGGAGCGGACGGGATTCGAACCCATGACCAACTGATTAAAAGTCAGCTGCTCTACCGGCTGAGCTACCGCTCCATTTGCAACTTATTGAATGGACTAAGCGTGGCGTCCCTAAGGGGATTCGAACCCCTGTTACCGCCGTGAAAGGGCGATGTCCTAGGCCTCTAGACGAT
>JAUPUP010000247.1 GCA_030917485.1 Pseudomonadota bacterium | reverse complement strand
TTGAGACCACGCTCCCATGAGCAATATGGGTGGCAGAAATACCACTCTATACCAAATAGTTGTTTGATAGTATTGTGGCACGCGAATTCTCCACCATTATCTGAAGTGATTGTTTTTAATGTCAAAGAGCGAGTAAATTCCATAGGTATGGCGCAAGAAATTTCCATAGCTAAATTATACTATACGCCCATCTAATTATCCATAATTACCTCCTCACCAATATCATTCTGTCCATTAAGATTGATTACTTTTTTAGCTCGATAGCTTGGCCCACTAATTTTAAAAACCAACGAGTGATGGACTATTCTGTCTAATATGGCTCCTGCTAATATATTATCAGCAAATATCTCTCCCCATTGTTCAAATGGTTTATTTGTACTTATTATTACTGAACCTTTTTCATATCGGCGTGATATCACCTCAAAGAAATCATCTGCCGAATAAGCCGGTACTTTCTTAAAACCCAGCTCATCCAGAATTAATAGGTCTGGCTCTAAATAATAATTTAGCTTCTTATAAAATGAATTATCTGCCTTTGCAGTATGAAGGTTATACAACATGTCGGCTACAGAACTAAACAATACTTTATGACCTTTTAATAATGCCTGGATTCCTAAGGCTATTGATAAATGAGTCTTGCCAGTGCCAGGACTACCTATAAAAACAACATTTTGATGCTCTCTAATAAATTGACATGTTGCAGCATCATTTAGTTGCCTTTTATCAATAGATGGTTGAAAGCTAAAGTCAAACTCGGCTATCGTTTTACGAATTGGAAACTTGGCACGTGCATATCGTTTATTGTGACTGTTATCACGACGATTATTCGCCTCATCTTCTAACAGTAATTCGATAAACTCTGAATAAGACAGTGCGTTACTATTGGCATAAGCTAATCGCTCATCAATTGATGACAGTATTCCAGAGAGTTTAAAGTCTTTTAACCTTGACTTTAAGAGACTATTATTCATTGTACACCCCCAACATGATTATCTAATGGTAAATTATATGTCCCTTCACGACAGATATTACGAACTGTTGTATAACTAAATGCTTGGTATACTAACGCACGTTTACATGCTAGATTAACAACATCTTTATCATAATCTTTAGTTAGAGATAATATCCCACTAATTGGGCGTTGCCATGCATTAGGATTGTTTTCTATTAAAGCTAGAAAGAATTGCCCCGCATCATTACCAATATTACTCATCTTGATGAAATAATGTTCTTGATATTCAGTTGATAATATATTCTTATATTTTGGATAGTGGCTTGCTATGGTTATAAACTTACCCCTATCTCTACTGCGAGTATGTAGAGCTATTTGTTGTGTTTTATAACTTATCCGGACTGTATTTACACTCACTTCAACTTCAACCTCTTTGCCAATGTATTCATATGGTACAGAATAATAACAATAGTCAATGTAAACATGACAATCATGGTACACAATTCTAATGCCTACATTAGGAATGCTGAATACAACCTCAGGTTGTGGTTTTAATCGTGCTACTTCATCGCGTTTAAATAACTCTGCAGGAATTTGTTGGGTAGTCCCATGGATGCGGTTATTACATTTAGTGTTTAGCCAATGTGTTAATTTCTCTTGTAACTCTTTATGAGTAGTAAATGTGCGACCTGCAAAAAAGTTATTCTTGACGAATTTGATACCAGATTCAACCTTACCTTTTTCTTGTGGTTCTCTTACCCGACAAGGAAATGGTAAAAACCCATAATAATCAGCAAACTGTTTATATAGACTCTGGTACACAGGTTCATAAAAATTAGCATCAAGGATTGCTGCTTTAAGATTATCAATCTTAATTCTAGATGGTATACCATTAAAAAACTTAAATGCATTGATATGACACTGAATAAATGTCTCTACCTTTTGATCATAAACACACTCATAATAATTCATCCGTGAATAACTCAGGCGCATATTAAATATCCAGGTCTTGCGTCTTTTACCTGATACATCTGGTGTTAGTCCAACGTATCCAAAGTCAACTTGCGCTTCTTCACCAGCGTTAGTATGAAAACGAATATGAACATCAGATGAGTCTTTTATTTCAGCAACATAGCGCTTCACTGCTGAGTAACTGATTGATACTCCATCAAGTTGTAATTCTTCATGAATACGAATACTACTAAGATTTTGCTCTAGAAGATTAAGGATCTTCGTGCGATGGTTATCGAGAGTTTTTGGGTGAGGTTTCTTTTGTGGATATGTACCATTTTCTAAAGATTTAATCACTTTATTAACGGTCTTCCAATCATGTTTAGTAATACGACTTATTTCACTTTTAGTTTTACCAAGTTTCCAAAGTGATTCAATTGTAATATGCATAGCAAACTCCAACATGTAACTTATCTCACAAATAAATTGATAAGTTATTTTAGATGATAAATTTATTGTAAATTTATCGGTTATAACTATGGAATTTTATTGCGCGTTTGCTATGGAATTTACTCGCTCTTTGACATTTTAATGGTAATACCTAATTCAACTTTGCGACAGAACCTTTCTTTGGCATAAAATCCCTAATTAATCCGTTTTGATGCTCGTTTAAGCCTCGTTCCCATGAATGATAGGGATTTACAAAGTAAAACTGTGCGTTAGTAACTGCTTCTATTGTCAGATTT
>JAUPUP010000246.1 GCA_030917485.1 Pseudomonadota bacterium | reverse complement strand
TTTTAAATGATACTGACGTAATCCAGAACAGTAAATGCGGTTTGTCTAACCAATCCGTTTGATTGAATATTAAATTAACCCAATCACCAGACAATACAATATGTTTGGCAATATTTGCATATAATACCGGGTCATCATTGCGTAAAATCGGGTGCAACATGCCACTAAAATTAACTAAAATAGTTAATAAAATTAGCAACCTTAAGTACAATCGATTAATACAGGTATTAATATACGTTTTACTAATATCATTACTCATAATTTTTCTTGCTTTAGCTAATGTTTGCTAGTGGCTTTTAGCTTGTCAATACTAAGCAGTTAATAGGTTAACTAATTAATACATTAGCTGGTTAATGCATTACCCTGCTAATAAATTAGCTCGTTAATAGGTTAGCTTGCTGATAAGTTAGCTCGCTAATAAGTTAGCTTGCTAACGAGTTAGCCTGTTGATAAAAATTTGCTTTTAATATTGAATCTGTCTGAAATAACCCAGCAGTTTCAATAGTCAAAACTTGAGAGTCGCGATCTTTAACACCGCGGTTTGCCATACAATCATGCATTGCATTTATGGCAACTGCAACATTTTGAGTTGCTAAAATCTCTTGCAACACGACTAAAATCTGGCAACTTAACCGTTCTTGCATTTGTGGACGCTTTGCAAAAAAGTCAACAATACGGGTTAATTTACTAAACCCGATAACTTTATTATTTGGGATATATGCAACTATTACCATACCGCGTATTGGCACTAGATGGTGCTCACAAGTAGAATATAGTGCAATATTCTTAGAAAACAATGGTGAGTTATAACCAAACTCATTAGGAATAGTAGATGCTTGGGGGAAATTTTCATAATTCAACCCAGAAAATAATTCTTGAGTTAAAAACTCTACAACGCGTTTAGGAGTATGAGCAACTGATTGGTTCGATAAATCAAACCCCAACTCATGTAAAAAATCACCAAATTTATTCTCTAATTCAGTATTTTTGTTTTTCCAAGCTTGAATTTTATCGAATATAACTGGATTTTCTAAATTTTTACTCAATAATAATTGATGTATGCGCTGTCCCAATTCATTTTTAATCATTTTTCTGCCCTACGGTAATTCGTTCTAAATTAGCATAATCGTATATTGTGTGCACATTCTTAAATCCACTATTAAGGTATAACTGTCGCACAATACTACCCTGTTCGAATCCATGCTCAACTAAGAGCCAACCATTAACATTCAAATAGCTTGGGGCATTTTGAATTATATGGTTTAGGCAAACGGTTCCATCTGCAAAATCAGTTAAAGCATGTTGTGGCTCAAAATATAACTTAGCTAAATGAGTATCATCTTTAGCAATATACGGTGGGTTGCTAACTATAATATCATATCTATTATTGGTACTGACATCAGTATACCAATCGCTTAAATAGAAATAAACATCAGCATTAAGCATAGCTGCATTATTTTTTGCTACTTCAAGAGCTGACAAATATTTATCAGTAGCTTCAACAATAAGAGCTGGACGCTCTAATTTTATACTAATCGCAATTACGCCACTGCCGGTACCAAGCTCTAAAACGCGCAGTGGGGAAATAGCATTACTCGCAGATAATGCCAAAACCTCATCTACTAACAATTCAGTTTCTGGACGAGGAATTAGGGTATCGGTAGTTACGCAAAACCTCCTCGAATAAAACTCTCGATAACCCACAATATAATTAAGCGGCATATGTTGCTTGAGTAGTTGACAATATTCATCAAATACGGTTAATTCAGCATTAGTCAACTCACGTTCACATTGTGTAATCAACTGTACCTGGGATAAATTTAATATATGCCGCAAAATCAACTTGGTATCTATTTTATCAACTGGGCTATTATGAATTAAATTTTTTATACTCTTCAAGAAATCACTTCGCTCCGTGAATCAGTGAGGGACTTTTTGTAGCACGTCGTTAGACTTTTTTCTGCCCCGCATCTTTATCAAATCATCAAAAAATCTATCATTAAGTTAGAACACGTCCTAATTTACGGCAACCATGACTATCTAACTCATATTTTATTCCACAACATTTACAGGTACTAAACTGCTTATCCAATGATAAAAAATCTAACCTAATGCCACATTCGCACATCCATCCACAATGTTTACCCGGAACCCCAACAATTATTTCATACGGTTTTACATCTATTCTCACCACGCTTCCGGCACCAATAAATGCATATTCGCCTAAGGTTATACCACATACTATAGTTGCGTTAGCTCCAATGGTAACGCCTTTTTTTACGTGAGTTTTTTTGTACTCATGCTTTCTAACAATATGGCTGCGAGGATTATATACATTAGTAAACACCATAGACGGACCACAAAATACGTCGTCCTCAAGAATTATTTGATCATAAACCGAAACATTGTTCTGAATTTTTACATTATTGCCTATCTGCACTTGATTGCCAACAAATACATTTTGCCCTAAAGAGCAGTTATGACCAATTTTTGCTCCGGCTGATACGTGAGTAAAATGCCATATTCTAGTGTTGTCTCCAATTTCCGCGCCTTCATCAATAATAGCCGATGGATGTATAGTATAGTTTGTCACAAATCTAGCCCTTAATTTAATAATTCAATTAATGACACGCTTAGCAATCTTTATAAAGCGCCCCACGCTCTTGATTCGGTTGAGTTTTAAAACGCTTGTGCAACCAAAAATATTGGGCAATGTTTTTACTCACCGCACCTTCAATATATTTATTCATGCGGCTTACATCGGCTGTAATATCACCGCTAGGGTAGTTGTCCCAAGCCTCAGTAAATTCTACCTCATAATGATCACCGACTCGATAGACCGCCAACGGGACTACTACAGCATTAGATAATTGTACTAATTTAGGCAGCACATTAACCGTAGCGCAAGTAGGATAGGCAAAGAATGGTACATATATTGAATCACGCTCCCCAAAATCCTGATCCGGCAAATAATAAAATACTTGCTTAGTTTCTTTTAAGCGTTTTAAAATAGGTCTTAAACCATCCTGGCGAGCAAATACCGC
>JAUPUP010000245.1 GCA_030917485.1 Pseudomonadota bacterium | reverse complement strand
AAAATGTCAATAGATTTAAGCCGTTTTCCCCAAACCGAAGACAAATATATGGAGTTGTGCACTGAGAGTAAGGCTAATATCGGTTCAAATACGGTATTATTTAGTAACGTTCTGACCGCTATTGCCAATTGGTATCATCAAGTAAAACTTAAATTGAATGGACATAATTTAGCAGGTGAAATTGAGTTGCAGTTGAATGATTTAATTTACCCTGATTTTTTATGCCATGTAGATTTTAATGCGTTAAAGCAGTATCCGCGCTACTTAGAAGCAATATTAATTAGGTTGGATAAATATCAATCAAATCGTACTCGGGATGCGGAGTTACAAACAGAAATAGATGCTTTATATGATGCGTGGTATAATTACGTAGATAGGCTAGAACTAAAAGGTTTAGCTGTGGCTAAAGAGATATATGATTTTAAGTATAAAATCGAAGAGCTCAGGATATCATTTTTTGCACCAGATTTAAAAACTTTATATAAGGTGTCGGCTAAGCGCTTACTCGGCGAGCTAAATGGTTTTCCGGAGTTTTATAATTAAAATTAATTATTTATTAATATAATTTGTAATTCATAAAAATTTATAAATAGGTAGATAAACATGACAAAAGTTGTTACATTGGCGCATTATTATACTATACCAGAAGTGCAGCAAATGGCTGATAGAGTTGGCGATAGCTTAGATTTAGCGCTATTTGCTAAAGAATCTAATGCGGATGTCATAGTTCTTGCTGGGGTAAAATTTATGGCAGAAACCGCCAAAATGATCAATCCAAAGGCGCGGGTAATTATTCCTGATTTAGGTTCAACTTGCTCACTAGTAACTATGACCGACATTGTTAAATTAAAGCAATGGCGGGAATCATATCCTGATCATGTGCATGTTGCTTACATTAATTCTTCTGCTGAGCATAAAGCGTTAGCTGACTGGACGGTTACTTCACGTAATGTAGACGATATTATTGCACATATTTATAGTCAGGGAAAGCAGATTATTTATTCACCAGATCGCAATATGGGAGCTTATTTAAATTTTCAGTATGGATATAATATGCCGTTATGGTCGGCAGTGTGCGAAGTACACGATAAATTTAATAAGCAAGCCTTAGATGAGCTGTTGAATGAAATAGTTGGTGAAAAATATGTAATTGCCCACCCCGAAAGCCCACTTCCAGTATTGCAGCAGTCAGATTATATAGGATCTACTTCACAGTTATTAAGCTGGGTAAAGAATTATTCTGGTAATCCAGAGGCAGTAATTTTGGTTGCGACTGAAGAGGGTATTTTATATAATATGCGTAATGCCCGCCCAGATTTGCAGATACAGCAAGCGCCAATTTATACTGGATGTAAATGTAATACGTGCCCGTATATGAAGCTAAATACTGTTGAGGCAGTTAAGGCTGCGCAAAATCAGGGTGGTGGTTTAGAAATTGATTATTTGAGTGAAGAGGTTATGGAGCGAGCGATTATTCCAATTAATCGGATGCTTAGTTTTAGTGCATAAATTTGCACATTAAGAATAAAAAAATGTAACAACAATATTGAGAATATGATATGATTGTGTATTACCAATGTATTACGTCGAAAAGGATATAAAAAATGTTCTCAGTTAGATTGCCAGAAGAGTTAGAACAGAATTTAACAATATTATCTGAGCAAATGCATATTAACAAAAGTAAATTAGTTATTGCCGCACTTAAGGAATATATTGAGGATAGGCAGGATTATTTAGCGGCTAGTGATGTATTTGGTAGAAATAATAAAAGATATACCCATGAGGAATTAATAAGTGAACTTGGGTTATAAAATTATATATGATGAGGTTGCATTAAGATTGCTAAAAAAATTAGATAAACAAGTATCTAAAAGAATTATTAATTGGCTTGTAGAAAGATTAAATAACTGCAACAACCCTAGAATGTGGGGATCATCCTTGAAGGGGAATCTTGGTGAATTTTGGCGCTATAGGGTTGGCGATTATAGAGTATTGTGCAAAATACAAGATAAGGAACTCATTGTTTTGATATTAGAAGTTAGTTATAGAAAAGATATATATCCGGATTAGTCTTGCGATAGTCAGTGCAATAACTGCGTTACGCAGTTATTATCATTATATTTGTAAGCAGTAATGGTAACAGGTAGTTAAAATTGCACTATACTGACTTTATGCTTTTTATGCTTGATAAAATTGCGAGTAATTGTTCTCTTGGGTCATCTGCTTCAGTTATGGGACGTCCAATTACTAAGTAGTCAGCCAAATTTTGTATAGCCTTTTTCGGGGTCATTATGCGTTGCTGGTCGTCTGTTGTCACGTCATCATTTAAACGTATTCCTGGTGTGACTATTATGAAATCTGGACTTGTAGCATGCTTTATGTGTGCTGCTTCTTGTGCCGAACAAACCACTCCATCTAATCCGGCATGATAACTTTGTTGTGCCAGGTTAAGTATATGGGTTTTTATATCCTCATTAATACCTGTTTGGGCTAAATCGGCTTGATTCATGCTGGTTAATACTGTAACGGCAATTAGGAGTGTATCACTGTTACTTTCATCTACGGCAAGCTTAGCTTGTTCTAGCATGCGAATGCCACCGCTAGCGTGTACGTTTAGCATCCATACTCCCAGATTGCACCCAACCTTACATGCCCGATACACAGTATTTGGGATATCATGAAATTTTAAATCTAAAAATACTTTATAACCGCTAATTACTAGTTTTTCGACTAATTTAGGACCGCATGCGGTAAACAGTTCTTTACCGACTTTTAATTTACATAAGCTTGGATCAAGTTGTTGAATTAAATTCATTACCTCGGCTTCGCTGGTATAGTCAAGCGCAATGATTATTGGTGATTCAAAATTAGCTTGATTTTCTAAAGATACTGGATTTAAAGGGTTCATTACATGCTACTCCTGTTGCTATTTTCAGGGCATAAGTCTATCACATTATTTTACAGATGCAGCAAACTTCAAATTACAATTTGCGAATTGTTAAAGCTTGGGTAGGATGAATTAGTGTAAAATCTGGGGTTATAATTTAATTAATTAGTTTGTGGAATAACCGGGTAAAAAATGTATACTGCTTGGCAAAAAAAAATTATAGTAATCAATGTGTGCATAATCATGTTTATCAATGCATTAAGTTTGGGAATAGTAACCCCAGTATTTCCAGAGTTGCTTTTAAGTGATACTAAAGGTTTGATTTTAGACAATAATATTTCACGTGTTTTTATGTACAGTTTGTGTGTTTCAGTTATACCAATGGCCAGCATGGTAGGAGTACCAATATTTGGGATAGTGTCCAATATGCACAAACGGATAAATGTAATTTTATTGGGAATAATTGGTAACTTTTTAAGCTATGGCATAGCGGTTATTGCCATAATTATGCATGATGTATGGTTGTTTCTGTTTAGTAGAGTTATAAGTGGAGTTTGTTTGGGAGTTTTCTCGTTGTCTAATATATTAATGAATGATATTAGCGATGAGACAAGGGAGCGTACATACTATTTTAAATTGAGCATATTATGTACTCTAGGCGGTAGTATAGTTGGTCCTATGCTTAGCATACTTTGCATGAAGATAAAATTGGATAATCCATTGCTGCACTCATTGCTGGTTCCGTATATAGCAGCATCTTGTTTATATATTATAAGCATATTATCTACGCTTTATTGTTATAAATTAGTGGTGGGCAGCAGCTATAAGCAGCAGCAAAATCGTAAAAGTTACGATTTTGATACTAAATTCGTGGCTAAGGAGCTTTTTAATTCGGTGGTGTTTATGTTTAAATACCCTAAGCGTAAAATAGTTGCGACAGTTTTTGTTATGCATCAATTTGCAAATGGATTATTTGTACAGGGGCTGCCAATGTATTTAGCTAAGTATTTAAACTACACTCCCTTGCAATTGAGTTATCTTATGCTGGCAATTTCCCTCACTATAATGATGAGTACTTATTTATATGATAAGTTTGAGTGGCTAACCAGTGATAATAGCTATCAAACTCAGCTAAAACTTGCAGTATTATTTACGGGTAGCATCAATATTATAATTTTTAGTTTAGGGCATTTTTTAGTTTCATTTGATATTCAGCTATATCATCATGCATTTTTTTGGATATCTGCCATGACGATATATGCATTAACTCCGGTGTTTAAATTTTCATTTACTGAGTTGTTTGTTCGCTGTGTTGAGGAAAAAGGCGCACGCAAGGGCGAGGTGAGTTTTGTGGATACTCATAATGCACAGGATAGTCTTGGGAATGCTATAGGCAGTATGCCTCAAATTAGTCAGGTTGCTGGTTTTTTATCTGGTTTGCTGGTTGGGATTTTGCTTACTTATAGAGATATATTGCTTATATGCGGCATGACTTATATGCTTGCATTTGGTTTGTTATTATATTATTTTCGTAAATATGAAAGTTAGCCTGTTATCAATTTAGCGACTTGCTAGAAGAAGTTCACCTCCTTCCACTGAATCAGGGAGCGCAGCGATTTCTTAGCTTTGCATGTTTTGGTTTTAGGATTAACCAATAGAAACAAATCAGGGAAACTATCGTGAGTGCTGTTACATATATTCCGAGTGAAGATAACTTTGCTAAATTTAATTCGGTAAGTAATTTGGTTGCTAATGCTGATGCTCCATAAACAGATGCGCACATAACCGCAGATGCGGCGCCGGCAATCCCGCGGAGTTCATTCATAGCGCAAACGTTAGAAATATTGGTAACTATTCCTGCGATGAGATTATAAATCATCATTGGGATAATTACAGTCATTAATGATAGTGGCGTGCTTAAACTAAGCATCCAGTAAATTATTCCAGGAATAAAACTACAAATAATCCCTACTAGTATTATTTTATCTTGCTCAAATTGATTGGTGAGTTTAGCTGAAATATAAGTGCCACCAATATAAGTGAGAGTGGTTAAGAGTAATAAATATGAATATGATTGGGCAGAAGTATGCAGGTGATTAATAAAAATAAACGATGCTCCAGCATTATAACCAACCATGCCTCCAGCCAATACTATATATGGTATTAAGTATCCTACAAAATTACGGTGGGTAAAAGATTTTCTATATTCGGCATAAGCATTCTGAACTGAAAAATCCTGCTGTATATATCGATTGGTTTCGTGAATGTTATGTATAAAAAATAATAGCAGGGTGGTTAGAATCAGTAAAAATATAAAAATTACTCGCCAGTTGAAAAACAAAAGTAGATAACTACCCAAGATGGTAGCGATCCCCGGTAGTATATTGCTTAAAATACTTATCTGTGATACAGCTTTAGTTAGGGTTGCGCGGTTAGGTATGGAATCGGTAAGGAGGGTGCGCCACAATACCGCAGTGCAGCCTATGCCAAACCCCTCGAAGAAGCGTGCGATATTAAATAGTTCAATGTTTGGTGAAAGGATTGTGCTTAATGTTGCAATGTCTGCAAGGTAAAGTCCCCATAATGCAGTTTTCTTTCGTCCATATTTTGAGGATAAGCTACCCCAGACAAATTGGGATAAAGAAAACCCAAGCAAAAATAACGTGAGGGAGTGTTTAATGGTTTTGGTGGAATCATGAAAACTTGATACTATGTCTGGTATTGCTGGTAGGTATATACAAAATGAAGTATATCCAATTAAGCTCAAAAACGTTGCGGCTAGAAAAATATTGCGTTGTTTATGCATTTTTAAACCTTATTTCACTAGGTAGATAATTGTACGCAATTATACGCTCATTTAGATTTAGTTACATATATATTTTTTTACTACCGCTACATGACAAATCTTGCCAGCTTGTGTATTTTAGCGCAAGCTCATCTTTAACTATGTTATACTAATTGTCTCTTAATCGAGTTAGAACATGACTTGTTATAAGTAGCGCTTGCTCGTGAAGAGTTCAACAAGAAGCCTTGCTATTTGTTATCGTAGTGGGGGTGCACATCTTTATTGGTTCAATAATTTAATTTTATAAGTTTTAAGAGGAAATTGTTATGAAAAAAATTTGTGCTTTGTTACTTAGTGGGCTTATCGCTAACGGATTTGCTTATGATTTGTTGTACACATTGGGTTCGACTGACCAGGCATTGGATGGTAATTTATACCTTACTATTCAAAATGTTCGTGGTGAACGTATTGTTATGAATAACATAAAACTTATAAATGATAGTGGACAGGAATGTTTGTTGGCAACCGATTTTATTATTAAACCAAATACCACAGTAATGCTGACTCCATTTAGTCAGTATAAATGTTTTGGCCTAGCTAATAATATGGTATTAAATTCTGCTTACAAACCAACTAAAGAAATGTTTCCTGGTAATGTTGAAGAAAATATCCGGATTCAAACGCATTATACTGTTGGGTATCAACCAGACCCGTATTCTACAAATATTCCTTACTCTCTTTATTTTAATAAGGCAAACTAATTTTAAATATAATGTTCGCAATCATTTTATTTGCGAGGCTAAAGTTTGTTTTGTTTAATAGAGTAAGTTTAATAGAGTAAAATATTGAACCAGTCTAGAGTTAGGGCGGTAAATGATCTGCCCTAATTTTACTTAGTTCATGACTTAGTTCATGAATTTTATACTTTATAACGTATTATCATATTTATTTATTATCGTATTTATCATGCAGCATCAGCAAATTATAATCGTTGGCGGCGGTCCGGTTGGACTTACATGCGCCCTATTACTAGCCCAACAAAAAATCTCTGTAACTATATTAGAGCCAAGCACAAGCTATGATTCTGTAGCTGATGCTAGAGTTTTGGCGCTCTCTTATGCCAGTATTGCTTTGTTACGTGAATTAAATATTTGTATTGATGGTTTAGCAACGCCGATTAGCCAAGTGCATATTTCTCATAGTGGTTTGGGGGTTAGCAATATTTTAGCTAATGATGTGGATTTGCCGTATTTGGGTTATACAATCAAGTATACATATATTTGTGCTAAATTAAGGTATGCTGCCAGTCAGTCCAAATATATTAAATGGCATGATGGTGTAGTTACAGATGTAACTACAGGCAAGCATTTTGCGAGTATAGTTTATACCGATAAAGACACTAATGTTAATTACGCAACAGCTGAATTAGTAATTATGGCTCAAGGTGGCGGTATAAAAATAAAGGATTTAATTTATAAAGAGTATGATTATAAACAATTAGCGGTTACGGCTGAAATTATTACCCAAAAACAACATAGAAATATTGCCTATGAACGGTTTGATCGTGCTGGAGCAAGTGTAATGCTGCCACATGGGAACAACTTTATTTTAGTGTGGTCGTTGCCCATTGATGCTGCGCAGGAAATATTGCAGCAAAATAATTTAATTGAGCGGTTAAAAAACTTATCTGGGATGAAGAAGTTTGGCAGACTTGAACTTAATGGGCGGGTTGCTGCTTTTCCTCTCAAATTGCAGGTTGCTCAACAAAAAATATTAGGTAGAGTTGTATTGATTGGTAATTCAGCGCAAACTATTCATCCTATTTCTGCTCAAGGCATGAATATTGCCTTGCGTGATGCACTGATTTTAAGTGATTTGGTTGTAAAGAATTTAATGATTAATGATTCGATGGCAACAAATTTGGTTAGCGAAGCTGATGAGATTAACCAGAATGATGATTTGTGTTGGAATAATTTAAATATTGATGGGTTGAGTGCTTTTACTCAATTGCGCCAGGCTGATACTGATTTTGTTACTGGTTTTACCCACCGGTTAGCTAAGATGTTTAGTAAGCATATTACAGGAACTTCACCTTTAAAAGGACTCGGACTTGTGGCTATTGGCAATTGCAAACCTATGCAAAATTTGATTGCAAATAGTCTAATTTTTGGTAGGTAATGCAGAGAATTTTTAGTCGTAATATAGTCGTAATATAAACAGTTACATATTGTAGTACAAGCAGTTCAATTTAGGATAATTTGATATATATGAAGGCTATGAAGTCTATGAAGACAAACTTTGATATTGTAGTGGTGGGTGGCGGTTTAGTTGGGTTTTGCTTTGCCTTAGATTTAGCGCTGCGTAACCATAAATTTTCAATAGCTATATTAGAGCGTAAGCCTTATACAGGCATTGATTCTGGCATCACTAATCAGTTAAATAATGTAGATAGTCAAGTGCTGGATAATAAGATATATGCAATTTCTCCGGCAAATATTGAGTATCTAAAAAGCTTAGGCATAGGTGTAGACGCTGTTGAGAGTGATAAATTTGGCGTTATAAAGTATATGGATATAAAAGGTGATATGGCAGGGAATATCTTGTTTGATAAGCAAACTGCTCAAAAACTCTATTTAGCCAAGACCATTGAATATAGTTTATTACAGCAACTATTGTATAAAAGACTTTCTGATATGTCGAATGTTACTTTTGTTTATGATGAATTAAAAGAAATCAAATATGATTCTGATTATGCCTTATTGCTTGGCGCTAATGCGACCTATGCAGCAAATTTAGTTATTGGGTCTGATGGTGCAAATTCTTGGGTTAGGCAGCAAGCACAAATAGAAGTGAGCCAAGTTGACTACGGAGTGCATGGGGTGGTGGCTAATTTTAGCTGTGAATATCCACATAATAATGTGGCTTACCAATGGTTTAATCGGGGTGATGTTTTGGCATATTTACCATTAGCTGATAGTAAGCAAATATCTATAGTGTGGTCTACTAAAAACTATCAAAATTTATTAGATAGTGCTAGTGAAGAACTGGCTCTTGCTGTTGCTAAGGCAGGTAATAATCAGTTGGGTAAATTAAAAGTGATAACTTCTGCTGTTTCTTTTCCGCTACGGCTATACACACTAGAAAAAATATATGCCAGAAAAATATTATTGATTGGAGATGCTGCTCATACAATTCACCCATTGGCTGGGCAGGGAGTAAATTTAGGTTTTGGCGATGCTAGATTATTAGCCAAACTATTATCTGGGTGCGATAGCTATCAATTGGGTGATACTGCGCTGCTAGCTAGATTTAATGCGCTGCGCTTACCGCCTGTGCGGCAGATGCAGCTTGGCTGTCATTGGCTGTATCGTTTGTTTGCTGCAGATAATTTACTACTGAAGTGGATGCGTAATATGGGGTTAAATTTGGTTAATGAGTTACCAATATTTAAAAAATATTTAATTAAAACAGCTGTCGCTTATTAGTGTTGGTTATATATATCTTTGATATTTTTGTTTTCCTTTTAAGATACAATGAGTTGAAAATGAATAAAAAAATAGACTTAGATAAAATTAAAATTAGGTTAGCTGATGAATCTGATTTAGCTGCAGTTGTAAATCTGCTTGCTGATGATGAATTGGGTAAAAATAGAGAAGTAGTTGATGATAACCGTAACACGGATTATGGGGTTAGTAAAAATTACTTAACTGCCTATAATCGCATTAAAAATGATCCTAATCACATGTTGGTGGTAATGGATTATTTTGATGAAATTGTTGGTACTTTGCAGTTTATTATTATTCCAACGCTTACGTTTAATGGATGTACCCGTGCTGAAATTGAAGGGGTTAGAATAAAATCTGCTTATCGACAACTGGGATTAGGTAAATTCTTCTTTAAGTGGGTGAAAGAAACAGCGCTAAAAAATAATTGCGGAATAATACAGTTGACTACCAATAATGCTAGGGTCGGAGCTCAGAGTTTTTATAAGTCATTGGGTTTTGTGGATAGTCATTGTGGTATGAAGATGATGTTAGAGATAGATAAAATAGAGATAGATAAAAAGATAATATGAATTCAAAAACTTTGAGTATATATATAAGTACACGAGGAGCGTTTTATAAGATATGACACAGTCCAGGATTGAAAGACAAAGAGTATATGCTAAAAATTTATCTTTAATGACAGGCGGTTGGATTAAAAATAGTTGCGTTAAATTGGGATGCATATTACAATACGTGATTGATAAATGGTTAAGGTGGTGATTTAATATAAATGTACATATAAATAAGGAAGTAATAGCGTATGAAGTTAGGTTTGTTAAATTTAAAAATTACGGCAAAACTATTAGTGGTTTTGAGTGGGGCGGTTGTTTTAGTTGGTTTAGTTAGTTGTAATAAAAATAGCGATATTAAGTCTCCTGAGCAGCTAAAGTCTGAATTAGTTAAGGAAATTCCTGGTATTGGCAAGATTGATGCAGTGAATTCGTCCCCGATTAGTGGAATGTATGAAGTTGTTGTTGGGCGTAAAATATTTTATGCTAGTAATGACGGCAAGTATTTGATGTTTGGTAATTTAATTGACCCGGTTTCAAAGAAAAATATAACTGAGGAGCGTACCATTGAGCTAGGCAGAATTGATTGGAATAAACTTCCGCTTGATTTAGCAATTAAAGAAGTAAACGGTACTGGGGAAAGAAAGGTTGCGGTATTCTCGGATCCTGATTGTCCGTATTGTCAAATGTTTGAAAAACAGGTTGTACCAAGTTTAACTAATACTACCGTGTATGTGTTTTTATTCCCATTGCCGATGCATCACAATGCTAGAGCAGACTCCGAAGCTATATGGTGCAGTAAAGACAGAGCAGCTACTTGGATTGATTGGATGAGAAATAAAACTCCGCTTTCACTAATTGGGGGCAAAGGGTGTGATACTACTCCTTTAGATAAAGTATACAAAGTTGGCACTGATTTAGTACAAGTTGAAGGTACTCCAACTCTTGTTCTGTCAAATGGACAAATTATACCTGGTGCAATGCCGGCAGACCAGCTAATTCAGCGTATGGATGAAGCTAGGGGTGTTTTATCTAAAAATACTGCTGCATCATCTGCTAAATAAACGAGTTAGAAATAACGGACATGCTTCACTGAGCGTATCCGTTATTTTATATAATTTGATGCGTAATGCGTATTGAATGGTATATGTATTGGATAATAGTAATAGTATGTTGGGTAAATCATTAGCTTTATTAATTTTATTGCCGTGTGCAGTTGTAGCTAGCGTCTTTGCTAGTAATGCAAGCGGTACAAGCTCTGCTTTTGTTTCTAACTCGAATAAGACTAGTAGTACTAATCCTAATGCAAATAATACAGTAACCAGCAATATAAAGAATAATTTAAAAACGAGTTTGCCGGAATTAAAGATTGAACAAGTTAATCCTACTTCTATTCCTGGAATATATGAAGTAGTGGCTGGTCGGCATGTTTTTTATGTTGATAGTACCAGTCGGTATATGTTTATAGGTAATATGGTTGATTTGACTACTAAACAAAGTTTAACTCAGGCTAAAGTTGAACAATTAAGTGTAGTGGATTGGAACAAATTACCCTTAACTATTGCATTGCGTCAAGTAATTGGTAAGGGTGAGCGTAAGATTGCTATATTTACGGATCCAGATTGTCCATTTTGTCATCGCTTAGAACAAGATACTATACCTAAATTAACTAATGTTACTGTTTACTATTTTTTGTTTCCTTTAGACATGCATGTTAATGCTAAAACTGATGCAAAAAAAATATTGTGTGCGGAAAATCCAGATAAAGCTTTTCTTGATTGGATGAAAAATGATGTGGCTTTGCCGTCACGTACTGAGTGCAAAGCTATTGATAATCTAACTGTTATGATTGATGCGGGTAAAAATATTGCTGGAGTTACAGCAACTCCAACTATCATATTGTCTAATGGGCACATATTGTCTGGTTTGATTCCTGGTGACTATTTAAATCAAATGATTAATGAGTCTAAATAAGATATAGTAATTAACTTGAAAGACATATTTTACATACTCGCAGTATTTCGAGTTTAGACGAGGAATATTGCAGTAAACCACGACGGGGACGCGTCCCACCGTGTACACGTAAGTACACGAGGAGAGGGTTACAAAATATGACAAAGTATTAACTTGAAAGACTAAGAGTATATGGCTGTTTTAGTTACGGGGGGGGCTGGTTATATAGGCTCACATACAGTAGTTGAGCTGTTAAATGCGAATGTCGAAGTTATTATTGTTGATAATTTGGTTAATTCTAGTATTAAGGTTCTAGATAGAATTGAGTTATTGACTAGCAAAAAGCCTATATTTTATCAAGCGGATATTGGCGATTATGACCAGCTTGATAATATTTTTAAACAGCATAAAGATACTATTGATAGTGTGATTCATTTTGCTGCGTTAAAGGCGGTCGGTGAATCGGTAGCTAAACCAATTGTATACTACCAGAATAATATTAGCAGCAGTTTGGTATTATTGGATGTTATGCAAAAATATCAAGTTAAAAAAATTGTCTTTAGTTCTTCAGCCACCGTTTATGGTCATCCTACCACTATTCCTATTACAGAAGATAGCCCGTTAACTCCAATTAATCCGTATGGCTGGACTAAATTGGTTATAGAGCAGGCATTGCGTGATATATATAACGCTGATAAAACCTGGAGTATTGGGTTGCTAAGGTATTTTAACCCAATTGGTGCACATCCATCTGGCTTAATTGGTGAGCAGCCGAATGGAATTCCGAATAATTTAATGCCGTATATTATGCAGGTTGCTATTGGGAAGCGTCAGCAATTGAATATTTATGGTAACGACTATCCTACTCCTGACGGTACTGGTATAAGAGATTATATTCATGTGGTGGATCTTGCTCTTGGTCATTTAAAAGCGTTGAGCTATTTTGAGCACCATCCGCATGAATTGCTTGTCCTAAATTTAGGTACTGGTATTGGATATTCCGTGCTTGATGTAGTTTCTGCATTTGAAAAGGTGAGTGGGGTAGTTATTAATTACCAGTATGTTGCTAGGCGAGAAGGTGATTTGGCAGTTTGTTATGCTAATCCCAATCTGGCAGAGCAGCTTATAGGGTTTAAAACTATTTATAATTTGGAACAGATGTGCCGAGATGGTTGGAATTATCAACAGCATAATCCTGATGGATTTGCGTAAAATGTACTGTAATGTGTTGTATTTATAATGGTTAGTATGACTTTTAATGTCTGTTGGAATTCGTCAATTAAGGCTGTTGGGTTATGTTGTAAACTTTGTAATTTCAGTCAATATCTTAGCTGGCGGGTATAGATAATAAATTTGTATATTATTTGTGTGTTTAACTACGTTCAACAAAACCAAGTGTTCCTACTAAAAAAGGAATTTATACTCAAAATATTTGAATATAATATCGGTTGATTGCATTATTTATTTTTTTGATATAGGGCATATTTTATTACATAAAACTTCTTCTGGTGGGGATTCAGGTTGCAAAATTTCATAAAAATTATAGTAGATATGTGAAGTGGTTGCTTATGCCCCTGTGGTTACTTGATTGGATGATGGTTACATAAAATGTTTATTGGTAGGTTTAATTCAATAAATTCTGCAAATAGGGTAGATAAATTTATTGTTCACACAAGAAATATGAGTGAGCGAGTAGTTGATTTAGGTGAGCGGGATTGTAAAATTTTATTAAACCATTCTAGTAAATTGATTGTTATTGTTCAACTTTTAAGTCATGATAAAAATGTTTCAAGGTCAGACATAGTAAAATTTTTAGAAGGTAAAAAGTGTCTTGAGGATTTGGAAATAACTGGTGATTTATTTAAGCAAATTACTAACTTATCAGATTCAAGTATTGT
>JAUPUP010000244.1 GCA_030917485.1 Pseudomonadota bacterium | reverse complement strand
TGTCGCGCGCAATGTTAAAGTGGACCACTCGCGCAACCGAAATTCCCCCACTCAGTTTGGTATAGTGGTACAAATCCTATCTTACTAATAAGATGGAGCCACCATGATTACCGAAAGGGAATTTATCATGATACATGAATTAAAAAAGCAAGGTTATTCGATACGAGCAATAGCTAGAATTACTGGTAAGGATCGTAAAACGATTACGCGGCACTTAAAAACTGCTGAATTACTAACCATTAAACGTAGTAATCACAAACCATCCAAGCTGACTGAATTCAAAGCCTATGTTTTAGAACGTATTTCTAAAACAAGCTCAAGAATACCATCAGGTGTTATTTTAAAGGAATTGCGCAGCGCTGGTTACAGCGGTAGTTTAAGAACTCTGCAGGAGTTCCTTAAACTAGAATATGCCAAACGAATAAAGGCAGACCCAGTGGTTCGCTTTGAAACTGCGCCTGGTTATCAAGCGCAAGTTGACTGGACCACAATTCGTACAGGTAAATATCCAATTTATGCATTTGTTATGACTCTGGGTTACTCTAGAACCAGCTATGTATGTTTCACGAATAATATGGAAAGCGCAACTTTAATCGCTTGCCATCATAAAGCCTTTGCTTATTTCGGTGGAATACCTAAAACAATACTCTTTGATAATATGAAGACAGTGATTAATACACGCGATGCTTATGGTAATGGCAATCATCGTTTTAATGAGGCTTTCAACCAATTTGCTAAAGAGTGTGGTTTTGTCATTAAGCTGTGTAAACCCTATCGAGCTAAAACAAAAGGCAAAGTTGAACGCTTTAACCACTATCTAAAGAATAACTTTTATCGACCATTAGCAGCTAAACTTAGTGGTGGTTTTATCAAGATAACGGTTGAGTTATTAAATAGCTATATTACTGGCTGGTTGAATGAAGCTAATAGCAGGATTCATGGAACCACCAATAAAAAACCAATTGAAATGTTAAATGATGAAGTGCCATGTTTTATTCACTATGCTGGTTTAGTCGTAGCAGCTACAACAGAGGTGGCACAACCATTAGCAACAAGAATAAATCTAAAGCTATTGCCAACAGCTGCACTCTTACCAATAGAACAACCAGCATTAACTAATTACGACAGACTGGTGGTATAGAATGATGAATCAACCATTAGTCGATGATCTAGCTGAAGCTTGCTCTACGTTAAAGCTTGCTGGTGTATTACGCGGTTATCAAGCCATTGCCGATGAGTGTGCTAAAGATAACGTTAGCTATACTGATTATCTCAAACGATTATTGAATTATGAGTTAGAGTGCCGCGCACACAATGGACGACAAACCGTCTTGAAAATGGCAGGCTTTCCAACCTTAAAAACCCTAGAGATGTTTGACTTCAAAGAATCCGCTGTAAATAAAGCCCAGATTACAGAGTTAGCAACATTACGCTTTATTGCAAATGCAGAGAATGTTATTCTGCTTGGTTCTAGTGGAACAGGTAAAACTCACTTAGCCATTAGTCTTGGATACTTGGCTACTCAACAGCGCTATAGAATAAGGTTCTTTACCGCCGCTGATTTATTGTTACAACTGGAAGTAGCTAGTAGCCAAAATCGGTTGGAACAATATTTAAGTAAAATTATTGCTGGGTCTCGGCTATTAATTATTGATGAATTTGGTTATGTAAAACTCAATGAAACTCAAGCAAACTTATTCTTCCAGTTAGTTAATAAACGTTATGAAACTGGTGCAATAATTATAACATCCAACTTAATCTTTACAAAATGGCAGGAGGTATTAAATAATGATGAGGCTTTAACTGCAGCAATACTAGATAGGCTTATTCACCATAGCCATATCATTAATGTTCAAGGTGAGAGTTATAGATTAAAACAAAAAAGAAAGGCTGGAATTATTCCAGTTTAGTTAACAATAGTGGTGGAGTTTTAGACTGCGCAGATGGTCCTTTTTTAACTTGCACTTGACAGTGCAAAGCATATTTGCCCTGAACATAATGAAAAATATCGCCGATTCCACCCTCTCCAGGCACAATGATTGCCGTCTCATCAAATTGAAAAACAGTTGAATTTAAAATATTTTTTGATCTCACATAAAAAGGATATTGCCCTTTTTCGTCTTCATCTTGACGATTTGAACGACCTGTTCCAATCTCAGTAACTTCCCCCAAGGTTTTCCACTCAACCTCAACCCCAGCAAGTAGCTTATCCATATAATTTAGATTATTCATGTCTAAAGCTCCTCGGTTCTGAATTCACTATAGCCCTCATAGTAATAACTCACGTCAATACCCTTCATAAATAATGTGCGGTCATGAATTTGCGGGGTTAGAGCTTGTTTCAGTATATACTTGATTTCAATGTCTTTCACCACGCTCCGCTGCATGGCTAAGAGATAATCATCTTTATCCACGAGATTCCAATCAATCACTTGCTGAATTTCTGATTTTAGAATTAGATCCAGCCAAATACGCGTAGATCGTCCGTTTCCTTCACGAAAAGGATGGGCAATGTTCATCTCGACATATTTCTCAACTATTGCATTAAAATCATCTTGCGCCATGTTATCGATATGTTTTAGTGATTGTTCTAGGTACATAACTGGAGCAAAACGGAAGTTTCCTTTGGCGATATTAACCGTGCGGATTTTTCCAGCAAAGTGGTAAATATCTTCAAATAAGTAAGCATGAATAAACGAAAGCCCAGCGAATGTACCTATTTCCACTTTATCAATAGCGCCAGTATCAAAAAGTTGTTTGGCTTTTTGCTTACTGATTTTTTCTTCGGCTTTTGCCAATTCAATCTGATTGCTAAGGTTTAATTTGTTTTCTAATATCATGCCAAATCTCCCTCAATTTCCGCAACTATCGCATCAATATCTGTGCGTAGCTGGTCAATCTTTGCCACCGTGGTCTTAAGTTCCGCATTCAGCTGAGTAATATCAATCACCTCACGGGTATCTTTAGCTTCTACATAAGAACTAACTGATAGATTGTAGTCATTGGCAGCTATGGTATCGTATTCCACCAATTTTGCAAAATGTTCAACATCATCCTTGTTATCAAAAGCTCTCATAATTTGCTCGATGTGATTGTTTTCACCTGTATTGGTGAGCACATTGTTATTGGTTTCTTTTTTAAACAGGCTACTGGCATCAATAAACTGGGTTTTATTATCGGTTTTATGTTTGGAGAGTACCAAGATATTAACCGCTATGGAAGTACCAAAAAACAAGTTGGGAGCTAAAGAAATCACCGTTTCCACAAAATTATTATCAATTAAATATTGGCGAATCTTCTGCTCAGCACCGCCACGGTAAAAAATACCAGGGAAGCAAACAATCGCTGCGCGTCCTTTGCTAGACAGGTAACTCAGTGCATGCAGCACAAAAGCAAAATCGGCTTTTGACTTAGGAGCCAAGACACCTGCAGGGGCGAAGCGTTCATCATTTATGAGGGGTGGGTCGTCGCTGCCGATCCAATTTACCGAATAAGGTGGATTAGAAACAATAGCATCAAATGGTTTATCATCACCAAAATACGGATTTAACAGAGTATTACCCAGCGCAATATTGAACTTGTCATAATTAATATTGTGTAAAAACATATTCATACGCGCCAGGTTATAGGTAGTGTGGTTAATTTCTTGACCAAAAAAACCTTCCTCAATGATATGGGCATCAAAGTGTTTTTTAGCTTGCAATAATAGCGAGCCAGAACCTGCTGCTGGATCGTAAATTTTATTGACGGTTGTTTGTTTGTGCATCGCTAGTTGCGCAATAAGCTTGGACACGCTTTGCGGTGTAAAAAATTCGCCACCTGATTTACCTGCCGTGGCAGCATAATTAGAAATTAAAAACTCATACGCATCGCCAAAAAGATCGATTTGATTATCTTCAAAATTGCCAAAGCTAAGCCCTGCCACACCTTTGAGCACAGCGGCTAGACGCGTGTTTTTGTCAGCAACGGTGTTACCGAGGCGGTTACTTGTAGTATCAAAATCAGCAAATAGACCTTTAATGTCCATTTCTGATGGATACCCATTCGCAGAACTTTCAATAGCTGCGAATACCGCAGCTAAATCAGTATTTAGATTAGGATTAGTATTCGCACCCGCTGCAATATTTGCAAAAAGCTGGCTAGGATAGATGAAATAACCTTTGGTTTTAATGGCATCGTCTTTGATTTCTGCGTTGATAACATCATCGGAGAGCTTTGCATAATTGACGCTTGCATCACCGCCCTCAATATAGCTAGCGAAGTTCTCGCTAATAAAACGATAGAATAACGTACCTAATACATATTGCTTAAAATCCCAGCCATCTACTGCGCCACGAACTTCATTCGCAATTTGCCAAATTTGGCGTTGTAGTTCTGCTCGTTGTTGAGTGCTTGTCATTGTCAAATTCCTGTCATAAGAGTTAATAAATTTATAATGTTCAATTATTTTGAAATCAAACAAGTTCAACAAAAGAGATATTCTACCAGTATATACTGTTTTAACTAAAAATTAGAGACTTTACATGCCATTCCAAATAATCTGAGACAATCGCAAACTTTTACGCTACCTCTTAGCCATAGACAAATTTTGTTAAATTAGTTAATATAAAACACTTGCCAATAATCATCATATAAATAATCTACTTGATTCTTATCGGTATAAAATTTAAATTTATTTACTTCTGCCTTAAAGATATTTAACTCTGACTTATCAAAACCAATTTGTTCTAATATATATCCAAAAAGTTGATAGAATGGGTAGATAAAACCAAACTGTTGAATAACTATAAATATACATCTTAGATCTAATTGTAATTTTAGTGGCTTAAAGAGCTGTACCACCATTAGTGAGCTCTTAAAGTATTGCATATTAACTACTATTTCAACAAAAGCTCGATTTATTGATGAAACCATGTAATCATTAAATTTAATCACCTCAACAAGTGCGGTGTTCTTTGGCGAAAGAAGTATAATGTAATTATCTTCAAATTCTCCATAATTTTTGGTCATTCTATATGGTTTTTTATATGCCTCATCTATTGATTCTTGAGTTAATTCAGTTTTTTCAACACATTTAGGTGTTAATTCAGATGATACAAAAACATAATTATTTCTTACGTCTAAATAACCTTGCAAGTTGAGAGCTGTCGTCATTGAAAAAAAAGATTTTGGTTTTAATGAGTTTGCAAGTTGATAGACGTCAACATGTTTTTGCATAGAATAGCGCTCGATAACCCTATCGTTTAACTTTAAGATATGCACAATTAGGCCAATATCAATAAAAAATTCATATATTGCGCTAAAACTTTTAGATTGAGGAATTAATTTTTTAGTTTTCAAATCCTCAACAAGCATATGTAATTCACTGTGTTTGAATACATGTTTTTGTTTTAATCGTTCTACAATTAAATCTTTGTTTTTTACCAATAAACTTTGTCTCATTTATATTCTCTACTATTGCTAAAGTACAAGTACTTTAGCATACTATTTTAAACTTGTCAATATCATATTGACTTTTTCATTAAAATTTGTTATAATCAAGTATATATACTTGATTAAAGCTGATCTAAAATGAAAGTGCATGTTGTTTCAAAAAATAGATATATTGGTATTGTCTCAGAAAGTGCAGATCCACAAAGTTTCAAATTTGTTTACTCTGATGATGTTAGTTCAGATGATTACATTTTAGGACTACATCAAAAAGAGAATATTAGTAACTATCTTTTCCCTATTTTTGATGATTTAATTCCAGAAAATAAAGATAAGCTCGATGCAATAAAAGCAAGTCATAGCATTAAAAATACCATAGGAATCCTATTACATTTAGACAATATACATGGAAGCTTTGAATTTTATAGAGACGTTAAGGATATTCCTCAATTAAATAATCAAGGCATAATTCAATTTAATGACGTTAAATTTGAAATATTAGGAGATTACGCCTACCCTGAAATATTGGATGACTATAACTTAGTAGAGTTACCAGAAAATAATTACTCAACTTCTGAAAACACAACACTTGGACTTAGTGGCTACCAAGAAAAACATGCGGTTCTTAAAGATGACATAAATCATGTAGTCACATATGCAGGAAAAACCCAAAGCGAATATTTTATTAAACCGTTTAATATCGATTTTTCTAATTATAACAAAGCAAAGATGAGGTTTAATACGTATAAAAAACACTATTATCCTTACTTGTTGATTAATGAACACATTTTTATGTCGTTAGCTAAAGATTTTGGATTTGATGTGCCGTATAATGGTTTAATTAAAGATCCTAATTACAATGAGTATCATTTAATTGTCAAAAGGTTTGATAGATATCAAACAACTTATAAGTTTGATCATCATACCGTAAATAGCTTTTTGGGTAATATCGCAACAGATAAATACCATACTACCGTTACCGATATAATCAAAGGAATACAAGAAAAGATTAGTTCTGATGATATGCTAGTATTATTTAAATTTATTGTTTTTTCCATTATTATTTCTCATGGTGATTTGCACGCTAAAAATTTATCATTGATATATTGCAGTAATGAGTTTAGTGATAAAAAAATGAGATTAGCGCCGATGTATGATGTTTTAACGACTAATATATACCATTCATCTCAAAATAAAAATGATATTGGAATAAAAATAAACAACAAGTTGTCTAACATTAGGTCTTCTGACTTATTGTATATTGCTGAGATTAT
The DNA here is from genome assembly GCA_030917485.1 of Pseudomonadota bacterium. Taxonomy (GTDB): domain Bacteria; phylum Pseudomonadota; class Gammaproteobacteria; order Burkholderiales; family UBA11063; genus Aquella. The sequence continues at coordinate 1,862 of JAUPUP010000244.1, read as the reverse complement.
GAATATAAGCAATATAATAGCTAAAAAGATTATTGATGACTTTTGTAATAAGTTTTTATCTTCATTTGAGGCTCATATTAACAAACTTCCTGACAAAATAAAAACACTAAGAATAAAGGCCTCTGACTATAAAGATATTACTTTATCTGGTAGATATGCTCAATATTTAAATAATAGAAAAGCATATATCGAGAAGTATTTAGTGGAAACACCCGCAGAAAAAAATATTTTTTAGTAATTTTTAAATTAAATTCCTCATTCTGGGGTTCTGGTGTATAACCCCAGGTTTGGTAATAATTGAAGGTTGATAGAATTGACATTGAATAGCAGTATAGCCACCAAAAAAGCCAGCTCTTACTGCGTCAGGATTAAAGGTAATTCAATAATAGATGCAAATATCTTTGCCGAGAATGTCTTAGTTGTCGATAAATCCCTTGAGCCAACTCACGGTAAAATCATGATTGCGGTAGTTGACGGCGATTTTACTGTTAAAAATCTACACCTCAAAGGTGGATAAGTGTAAAACTGATTCCAGCTAATCCTGAATATCCGGAAATTATTTTAAATAGCGAACAAGAGCTGAATATTTGGAGTGTAGTAAGCTACATTATTCATAAAGCCAAATACATATATATTTTTCTTATATTTTATATATGTATTACATATATAAAATCTCTCCAATAGCCTGATAATATATTCATTTTCAGGTAAGGTTAGTGTTTGCTGAACGTGCAATAATTAATTTAGATGAGATTGTTAAGAATATCGAGTTGGCTACAATCTAATAATGTTAATCGCTTGACGCAAAATTCAAAAATTTCTGCGGTTTTGAAATGGCTCCATTTCTAATGAGAATGCACCAAAACCTCGCGCACTTCGATGCGTTGTCCGTTCGCTAACGAGTCACCAATCTTATTGAATAATCCGCACACAGTATAACTATAACTAACACTTTTAAGTAATGTTAATTTATTTATCTAAAAGTAAGAAGCATAACAACCTTATTTTTAATAAAAAAAACGTCAAATATTTGACGCTTATAGATATTAATAAATACTATTTTGCCTGATTTTTATGCTTATGTTTATGTTTTAATTCGTGCTGTTGGAACTTATAAACGGAGTATGTAAATAAGCCAATTATTAAGCCAAATATTAATGCAGAACCGACAAACCAATCCATTTAATCATCCTTCCGTTGTAAAATAGCAAACTTTAAAAAGAGTAATGAAGAACGCTGACACATAGCCCATAAAAACAGAACCACTGCCACAGTATTTAGCTTACTTTAATTACTTCAACTGGTTATTTTATCATCAATAATCACCCATATTCTGATATAAATCCATCAAAAATTTTGCTGTTAGAATACGTTAAAGGATTCTAACTTATGAAAGTGCTTACTGATTACCATCAGAGGTAATCAACGTCCGAAAATGCCGCATAAAACCCATTAAAGGGTTTTATTGCCAAAAATGCTTCGAAACTGCTGATCTAACAGTGAGCTTATCCAAAGCAGCAATATTGTATCAAACATAATTTCTTCCAACAACTATTAACATACATATCAAGAATCTAGCCGAGACAGTCACGGGCGGTGGCTTATGTATAAGCCCGTGAGCTGTTGCTGACGTTCAGGAAGCAACCATAAGCGCAAGCGAATGGTCAGGGGGAGCCGCTCTTTAAAAAATCCCCAAGGATTTTTAGCACTCCCAAGAGTGCGGTCAAGAGTGGGGGACTTTGTCCCGCATCATTCCCTCAAGGTTAACCCGTAGGGCGCGCTAGCGGGCGTCCAGCCTTAGCCTGTGCGAACAAAGTGAAGCGAGGGCAAATAACACAAATGTGCCTCGCCTTAGCGAGGAT
>JAUPUP010000243.1 GCA_030917485.1 Pseudomonadota bacterium | reverse complement strand
TATCTCTGGCTACTGGAGATTATCTTTCTTTTATTGATTCTGATGATTTATGGCATAAAGATAAAAATAAGCTACAATTACAGCATATGCAAAATTTAAACTGTGATATGTCTGTTTGCAATTTACAAAATTTCGCTAATGTAGCTGGTAATACAGTTTATACGGAGAAACAAGTTGGTGCAATATATCTTGGCTGGTTTATCGAAAAGCTAAAATTCATGGAGGTTGGGTACTTCGGGACTTCACTTGTTGCGGAGTTAATGGTTTGGCTACAAAAGGCTCGCTTGATGGGGCTACGTGAGTGTTATTTGGATGATGTGCTTGCGTACCGCAGATGTCATGCAACTAATATGACAAGAAGTAGCGCGTATAACGATGGATTGGTTGATGTGGCCCGCGAATTAATTCGCCAAAGAAAACTTTTTAAGAAGTAATTAAAATGAAATCTGAAATCTTAAACTTGTTACCTAAATCTATGATTCCAAATAAAATTCAGCATTATTTATTATTGTCAGCAATTAAAGATCCAGAACAGGCTTTGGTTTATTGGGCAAAATTAAAAGAATATTTAGGTTTAGTAGATCTAAATTATAGTGAGCTAGATGGTACTACGCTTTCACATTTATTTGATAAATTAGATTCAGGTGCTGCAAGGTTACTCCCGATTGTATATAAAAACCTTAAAAATTTCACCGATGATGTTTTACTACATTCTATTAAGAGCTATTATCGTTATACTTGGGCGCGTAATCAGTACTTTTATGATCAAGTGTTGAAATTTGCTAAAGAGAATCCAGGCGTAGATATAATTCTTTTGAAAGGATTATCCAGTGCTTTTTATTATGCCGATGATTCTGGGATTAGGGTAGCCGAGGATATTGATATTCTTATTAGGAAAGAGCAAATAAAGCCACTGTTAAAAAAACTTGATAATTTATATTCACTCAAGGCTAAATATAAATTACCTCGCTTAACTGGATCTGTTCATGCCGCAACGTATGATTATAATAAGACTGAACTTGATATACACTGGGGCATTTTACGTAAAAACACCAGCTGGGATGTTTGTAAATACCCAGATAGTTTAATTTCAATCGATAAAGAGAAGCAGCTGTTTGTTTTGTCGCCAAGTTATGCATTATTTCATGCTATGGTGCATGGTATAATGCCTAATAATATCAGTACTATTCGCTGGATAACTGACTGCTATCTGATTGCTAAAGCACATTCTATTGATTGGGATTTAGTTGTAAAATTAGCTAAACAATCAGGGTATCTTGATTCATTAGTGATTGCGGTCACGATATTAAGTTCTTATATGGAAATTCCTACACATATCGTTGACTACGTATCAGATATTGAAATTAGTCAAAATAGAATGAAGTATTGGAATAAATTAAACGATTTTAAATTACCCAATCGCAGTTTTACAACTAAATCTTTTGATGTTTTAGAATTTATCTATTTGGATTATAAAATCAGGTATAAATTACCGTTATTACATTTTGTGTTTAAGCTACCATTTGAAGTTGGACACAAGGTTTTAAGTCGTCGGTTTTAATCTATTTTAAGTACTTAGAGTAAGTAACCTTATACTAAAGCTAGGTCTAAATAATGGTAATATTGAGAAATTTAGACTGTTAGTTCGCAAATTAAAAGGATGAAGTCATGAAAATTATCTTTCTTGACATTGATGGTGTGCTGTATCAGGGGTCATTCAGTGATAGAGAACACCAAAATAGGATGTCTAATCAAGAAATTCCGTTAATTAAAGAGTTGCCTAAAATAGCCAACAAACTATCTTCAGCTCAGCTTACAAAGCTTTGCAATTACGATTTATCTGCGATGTTGGGATTTGATGAAAGTGCGGTACAATTATTGATTCGACTCTGTGAGGAAACTGGCGCAAAAATTGTATTAACTACCTCATGGCGTGTTGGGCGCGATTTAACTTATATGCAAAACTTATTTTCATTTTGGGATTTTGCTAGTTATATTATTGATCTAACCCCTAGATTATTCACTGGGCGTAAATCAGAGATTGATGCATGGTTACAACAACAGACTCAGGAAATAAGTTCATTTGTCGTTTTAGATGATGATAAATTTCCTGGCTTCACCGACTATGGCGAAAAATTTATCTATTGTCGTGAGCTTTTTTGTCAAAGATTATATGAGCAATCCCATAAATTATTATAGTTCTGATTATGATATGCTTTGGGTAAATATTAACGTGTACGGAGTAACTTATGTGGGAATTGGCTTTATCGTTTATTGTTTCTTTGCTAATGATCAAGGTCATTATTTTTACTAGTGACATTCATGCTAAGGTGACCTTAGATCATGATCTGGATGGTGTGCAGAAAATGCATGAGCATGCGGTGCCTCGGATCGGTGGTTTGGCAATTTTTGTGAGTATGGCGTTTACTGCGCTCTATGGTGCAAATATTGGTGCGCATTGGGCGCCTTTTTATGCTGGTTTAATTACATCGATGTTTTTCGTATTTATTGGTGGTTTGACCGAAGATTTATCTAAGGCGGTATCTCCAGCTGTGCGCATAGCATTTATGATGGCTGCTGTGGCATTTGCCGTATTTGTTTCGAATACGATGCCAATGATTCGCCATTTAGCCCATGTTAATTTGGATATAGTGCTAAGTATTGATATAATCGCTTTCCTTATAACTTGTTTTGCGGTAGTTGGGGTTGCCAATTCTTATAATATTGTCGATGGTTATAATGGACTATCCTCAACCTCGGCTATGATTAATGCTCTTGGTTTAGCTTACCTGAGTTGGTGTCTGAATGATGTTACCTTTGTTGTGGTATCACTTAGCTTGGCTTCTGCGGTGTTTGGTTTTTGGGTATATAATTACCCACGTGGCAGAGTTTTTCTCGGTGATGGTGGCTCCTATTCGATTGGCTTCGTGATCGCCTTGGTTAGTATTAATCTTGTTGAAAATCATGTTGGTCAAATTTCACCTTATACGGTGTTATTATTAGCGGCTTATCCGATTACTGAGACGGTATTTACCATTTTTCGGCGTAAATTTGTGCAAAAAACCAAAGCTACCCAACCAGATAATTTGCATCTGCACCAGTTAGTCTTTGATCGTTGCTTGCCGCGCAATTCGCCAATGTTATACCGCAATGCTCGAGTTATGCCATTAATGTTAACTATAATTATTCCACCAACCGTGATTGCTCTTTTAGGGTATAAAAGTAACCTGGTTACCTTGTTGGGATTAGTGGGGTATGTTTTGTACTATACCTATTTTTATATTCGTTTGGTTAAGTTTAAAACGCCAAAAATTTTAATCTTTAAAGCTAAATTATTAACTAGGAAATATCCACAAATTTAATGTGGGTTATATTATAATGTTGTACTCATTTTTTAGGAGATTTATCGATGCATAATCGTATTGTGTCATTAGTTGGCTTAGGCTATGTTGGCTTGCCAGCCGCGGTAGCCTTTGGTAAACAAAAACAATGTATTGGATTTGATATTAATCCACAACGAATTTTAGAACTTAAGCAGGGTTTTGATCGTACCGAAGAAACCACGGCTGAAGATTTAGCCACGACAGATATTTTATATACTTGTGAGCTAAATGAGTTAAGTAAAGCCGATTTTCATATTGTAGCGGTACCTACTCCTGTAGATAATGCACATGTACCAGATTTAACCCCTGTGGTGAAAGCTTCAATTACGGTGGGTAAAGCACTTAAAAAAGGTGACATAGTAGTTTATGAGTCAACGGTTTATCCTGGGGTTACCGAAGATATTTGTATTCCACTTTTAGAGCGTGAGTCGGGTTTACGTGGTGGGGTAGATTTTACAGTGGGGTTTTCACCAGAGCGAATTAATCCAGGTGATAAAGAACGTAGTTTTACGACCATTCACAAAATTGTGTCAGGTCAAGACCAAGCAACCTTAGACATCGTTGCTGCGGTGTATGCATCAGTGGTGACAGCTGGTGTACATAAAGCTAGTTCAATTAAAGTTGCTGAGGCGGCTAAAGTTATTGAAAATTCACAACGTGATTTAAATATTGCGTTTATGAATGAATTATCGGTGATTTTTGATCGTATGGATATTGATACCGAAGAAGTTTTGCAAGCCGCAGGCACTAAATGGAATTTCTTACCATTTCGTCCAGGTTTAGTTGGAGGTCATTGCATTGGGGTTGATCCGTACTATTTAACTTATCGTGCTGAACAGCTTGGTTATATTCCACAAGTGATTTTGGCTGGTCGTCGGATTAATGATAATATGGGGCGCTATGTGGCTCGTAAAGGAATTAAGTTAGTCTTGAAG
>JAUPUP010000242.1 GCA_030917485.1 Pseudomonadota bacterium | reverse complement strand
TTATAAAACCCCTAACATGATTTACTGTGGATAAATTGATGTTTTAATATGGTACAGCAATAGTTACGACTTCGTTACCTCGTCGTGCCTCACCTTCGCAAAAATGCGTGTTTTAAAATGTGCTCGGTGAGGTGGAAGATAGGGCACTAAGAATTTTTGGCTGCTCTCTTAAAAAAGGTAAATTTTGGTCTTGACAAATGGGGTCACTATATCCTCGCATCTCCTCGTTTAGTAATACTACCGTGGTTAATAGTATCATTAGAATTTCGTACTCTGGGTACTATCCCAAAATACGAACATAATTTCTTAGCACTATCAAAATTATTTATATTACCTATTGCAATTAACAGCATAATTGCTGTAATACAGCCCACCCCTTTAATTTGAGTTAAATGTTCATATCCACACAGCTTTGAACCTTCTAGCTCTAAGTGTTGATCCAATATTTTTATTTGGTTATTAATCCCAATTATCATATCAACCAGTACTTGTAAATTAAGCCTCATAGTGGCGGACACATTACTGTCCTTAATGCTATTTAAACCTTTATTGCTCTCTAATAAAGAGCTTTTTAGTTTCAATCCATTTTGAACAAAAATTGCATGTATTTCATTTTTTAGCATAGTTTTTTGTTTTATTAAGATTGCTCTAGTATCAATTGATGACTGTAAATGCATTAAATGAATGTCTTTGGTTTTAGATGTAGGCAACATATCTTTAGCTAAAAACTCAGCTAATACCCTAGCATCATTTTCATCAGTTTTATTACATGAAGTTGCAATTACCCTAAATTGATGGGTATTTACTACCACAATTTTAGCAACTAAGCTTTTACATTCTTCATAAAACCAATTACTGTTACTAGTAGATTCAACTGCAATTTGGTCATCTATTTGCAATGAGTTTTTAAATTTCTCAAATTCAGATAACTCAAACACTTCAAGTACAGAATTGGTTGCTGTCAAATAGCATACAGTTAATTGAGTTGTATGCAAATCTACTCCAATATAACGCATCTTGATTTTTCCTTTACAAAATTTCTAAACACCAAATTTGCAAAGTAGAATATAATCAATGGCTAACTAAGCAACCAAGTGTTATGAGACAAAGTCATAAGGGAGGCGAAAAAGTTTTTGTTGATTATAGTGGTGATAAGATTGCTCTTTATGATGAATCCGGCAATATTAAAAGTTATGCCGAAATTTTTGTAGGGGTGATGGGTGCATCTAGTTATATTTACCTTGAAGCGACCATGAGTTAAAAGGTTTGTGATTTTACGATGTCGCATGTGCGAATGTTTAGCCATTTTGACGGATCTCCAGAATTAGTGATAATTGATAACCTTAAATCAGGGGTTAAAACTCCAAATCGTTACGATCCGGTGATTACTCCAGCGTATTATCAAATGTTGAATTACTACGGTGTAGCTTGCATGCCAGCAAGAATTTACAAGCCAAAAGATAAGCCAAAGGCTGAAAATGGAGTACTAATAGTTCAAAGATGGGTATTAGCAAGATTAAGAAGATTTAAATTTACTAGTTTATTTGATTTAAACCAAGAACTAAGGCAATTAATGGATTTTACTAATAATAAGAAATTGCAGCGTTACCCGTACACTCGGCAGGAATTTTGTAGATAATATTATTGCTAATGCTCAACATAAAGCTATTGCTTGTAAAAGGTGCTATGGATTTCTCAAGCTGGCTGTTAAATACGGTAATACTCGTCTAGAAGAAATATGTAGCTATGCAATTAATATTGGGGTTTATGATTATAAAAATATCCAGATATTATTAGAGCGCAAAATTACTCCGGTATTGCAGCATAGCAATATTCGTGGTTCTGCTTATTACGCGTGAGGTTTGACATGGAACAAATAATAAAACAGATGCGGGAATTAAAATTATTGGGCATGGTTAATTGTTTAGAAACTCAGGATATTTTAAAACAAGATTTAAGTTTTGAAGAAAAGCTGGAGTTTTTATTACATCATGAACTTACCCACAAAAAGAACAAGAAAATTGCTAGACTCTTGAATAATTCAAAATTAAGGCATAATATTCGTTTGGAAGATATTCATGATGATAGTAGTCGCGGTTTAGAACGCTCTACCCTGCTAAAGTTAGAGTTCATCACCAAACACGAAAATATTGTAATTACTGGAGCAACAGGATGTGGTAAAACTTATTTATCTTGTGCTATTGGCAATAAAGCATGCGTGGAGGGTTATTCAGTTAAATTTATTAAGTTACCGACTTTTTTAGAGGAAATACAGATTAGCCACGAAACCGGTACCTTTAGCCAATTATTATCAAAATTGATAGCCTTTGACTTATTAATTTTAGATGATTTTGGTCTAACCACGGCTATCAATGATAATCAACTAAATGATTTATTTAATATTATTGATGAGAGGTACCAACTAAAATCGACAATTATTATTAGTCAATTAGCTACCAATGTGTGGCATAACTATTTGAATAACCCGACTATTGCTGATGCTATTTTAGATAGGTTATTATCTCAGGCTGATAAAATTGAATTAAAAGGAGATTCTTTACGTTGGTCTGAAAAAATGAAAGGAGGAATGCAAAATGGATTAACTTGACCAATTTTATCAAGAAAAAATTTAGGCTTTAAGAGATGATTTTTTTTGGTCAATTTGGTTATTAATCTGGTGGTCAACTTGCGGTTAATTATACACATTTTTATCTAATTGGTTTGGCATGGTATCGTTATGGCTCTTCAAGCTTGCTCTTATTCTGTATTGGGCAAAATTATAAACAATTATAAACTAATAAGCATAACGTCATTACCATCATTAGTGCTTCAATTCGCTTAGATGATTTTAAAAATACCGAATCAACCATAAACCACGGGTCTTTTATAAAACGAAACCCACCCTCAACTTCTTGCTGTTCTTTATATTCCTTAAGCTTCTATTGGCTTATTAGCAAAAAATTGATGTGACAAATATAACCTGTGGTTTGTAAAGCCTAAACCATTTGTTATCATAGATACCACAGCCTGACCAGGGGTGACTATTCGTTCTTCATGTACTTTGAGCTTACCATTTACCCTCTCGGCTATCTTCAGTTCTTTGCAAATCCCTGCCACTATTCCGTGATGGTCTAACGATTGTGTCTCTAAATTACTATCACTTACTTCTAGCATTGTTTTCTCCCACACTTATTATTGGAAGTAATCATACAATACTTACACAGTTTTATTATAAGTTTCTGATTTTAACCTCTAGGCATGTCAGATGTAGTGAGATTATTTTATTAACCTAACAAAAACCTGCAATTTGTGTAGATAGAGTTATTATAATATATCAGAAAATTTTGC
>JAUPUP010000241.1 GCA_030917485.1 Pseudomonadota bacterium | reverse complement strand
TTTCATATTAAAAATATACCTGTCTAATAAAATGTATAATGCATACTTATTTAGTGATAATTTAGATAATAAATATCGATAGATTTTATGGCCATATATTGACTATGATAACGAACGTTATGCTAGTTGATAATTGCTTGTGAAAACATCCGTGATATAATCCACATATTATAGCTAACAAACCATACAAAGTACCTATATTTCGACATGGAGCAGTTTACCGCATGAAAACCATAGCTTATTTGCGTATTTCCACCGGCGGGCAGGAACTTAATAATCAACGGCTGGCAATTTTAGATTATGCTCATCGGAACCAATTGCAGGTAGATAAATTCTTAGAAACACAAGCGTCATCACGAAAAACTATCAAAGAGCGTGGCATTGATGGCCTTTTTAGTGGAGTGGAACCAGGAGATCTGATCCTGATTAGTGAATTGTCTAGGCTCGGTAGAAGTGTTGGGCAAATTATTCAACTTGTTGATGAGATAATCAAGCGCCAAGTTAGATTGATAGCAATCAAGGAAAATATTCAACTTGATGGCAAGCAAGACATCCAAAGTAAGATGATGGTTACAATGTTTGGCCTATTTGCTGAAATTGAGCGAGATTTAATTTCTGAGCGAACAAAAGAGGGATTAATTGCAGCTCGAGCAAAAGGTAAAGTATTGGGCCGGCCAAAAGGCAATGGTAAGTCAAGGCTGGATGGTAAAGAAACTGAAATCACTATGCTCATGGGAAAAAAGGTGCCAAAAGCCTCTATTGCCAAAATCATGGGGGTATCGCGCGCTACACTGCTTAACTTCATTTGCACAAGGGAATTGGGTTAGAGACTGTTAGAAGATCGCTGGATGACCCCTAAACCCCGCGGAACTTTAGGGGAGAATGTTGATTAGCACCCAATTCACCATGTTGTTTCAAAATAGTTATGATTTCTTGCTGTCGTAGATTTATAGCTTGGTTATGATGGTTAAAATTAGCACCAATAAGTTGCTTGGATGGCAAAATAAGTGCCGTTCCTATTTTATCTAATTCATAAAACGGCGTAGGATGACCAGCTTCTTTGCATTTCTCAATTATCATTTGCACCCCACGTCCCCAGGATTCAAAAATTTTATGATAATACGGGTCCAGTGGAAGAACCCCCAAAAGTGTTAATTTGGGGGTTAGTCGGAACTAACGAAACCTCTGATTTTTAGCTAAATCAGGTTAAAATCCCTTATTGTTTATACGATTCTCTGCGCTAATAAATTTCCAAATAACCCCTGTAATGGCCTGCCAAATTCATCCAGTTTATGAAGTAATCCTGTAGACTCTTTATATTCAAGAATTGACCAACCACTGTCCTGATATAAATGATAGAGCTCTTCTTTTTCTGGTAAAAAACTGAATGAAGCCGGTAAAGAGTAAAGTTCTGATTTAATTGGAAATACCATATAGTGAAATCCTTTTTTCATTGTCGCTTGCTGTAACTCATTTAACAAAGAGTGGATACATTCGGTTTTTAAGAATTGTAAACTCACTGTAGAAAATACAAAATTATATTGTTCCTTTTTAAGGTTTAACGGTTGGTTTAAATCATGAATTACAGTTTGTACATGAGTCAAATTTTCTTTTTTCGAGATTTCTGAAATTTGCTCAATTGCTGATTCATTTACATCAATTCCCGTTATTGAATGGCCAGCTGAGGCAAAATATAAAAGATTTCTTCCTGAACCACACCCAACGTCTAAAGCAATTAGTTGATGATTGTGCAGATAAGTATTATAAATATACTGTAGGTCACTATGAACGGCGTTTAAGCCGTATTTTTTATTAAAATAATGATTAGGTTTACAATAAAACTTAAGCGAAGCTTTAAATTCTTCACTAATCGGCATGATTTTATGCCATGCAGCAGGTGGAATAAGTAGTTGAGGATTGTTTTTATTAAGCCTGGTTCGAGAAAGTTCCTGCCCAGCTCCATTTAGGAAAATAAAATCAACCTCCCCACTTTCAATGTACAGATTCCCCCAAGTTCCCTCTTTTGTACTATGTTTTTCAAGAAAGAAATTAAGTTTTTTATTACTTCCTATAGTGGTTTGCTTGTAGCAAACCAAATCACCATGTTCTGTTAACATATGTCATCCTAACTAATTTATTATTATTTAATATTGGATTATTCGTATGACGCTCTAGCCACTGCCTTATAAGCGTTTTAACATCCTCATCTTCGTACCTTACACTTAACTTAATATTAATCACACAACACGCTGATTAATATTGAATTAACCCCAAATAAATCTTGCAAAAATCTGCACATTGTACATTTTGTTGCAGATTGCTGGCGGTATTTGCTATCATCGCTTTTTTGACTAAACACCATGAATACCAATACCACCAACAAACTCTATAACCTGATTAACAAGTTCTTTAAAAAACCAACCCCGACTTAAAGAAACCTCGCTCTGAAAACATTCAGCGGGTGAATAATGCTGTGCTTGGACTCATCCAAAATGCCTGTGTCAAGCTGTCAGATCTCTCTGCTTCTAGCTCAAATCATCCTACCGTAAACTTATCATCTCTTGAGCAAAATGCGAGACGGATGTTGGATAACATGGAGTCCAATATTCCGCTAGAGGAATATGCCAAAACACTAGTCTTTGACATCCTTAAGCTTGAGCGCCTCGAAATTCCATTAGATCGTACCAATTGGGAACGCGGAGACACTGATATTAATTACTTTGTTTTGTCCGTGCTTTTTAATGGCATTGCTATTCCGCTTTATTGGCAACTTCTAGATAACAATGGTGGTAGTTCTAATGATGAACAACGTATTGCGATGATTCAATGGGTTATCGATGTCTTTGGTGCGGATATGATAGACATGGTCTACGCAGATCGCGAATTCCCATCACATCAATTCCTTGACTTCCTCATCAATGACAATCGTTATTGCCAGTCTTACCTTGAGCTTCCACTTCTAGATAAGTTTATCAATGCAATTGAACCATATCAAACAAAAGACAACTCACCCTTTTGTGTACCAATCTCAACCCTAAAAGATATCGGCATCACGGAAGATCTAACTATCATTGATACTACCACACAACTATTTCTTGTACAAAAACTACAAACAGAAAAATACTCCATCTATCCACTAATATTTACCAATCAATACCAGAAACTCAAGCGACAGTTCAGTGCTGAGTTTGCTTGCTTTAAAGTTGGTGTAGCAACACTAACTACAATCTTTAAGGGTTTTATCCACAAACCAGCAATTAATTTCGTTGCTAGGTGTAAATCTTCTACTGTAGTGTCTGATGGCAATAAAACACTTAGCCTAGCTGAGTTGTATCATGACTTACATCGCAAGCAGACCAAGACAGATATTGCAACAACCATTCGTCGCGCTTTTAGCAATAGACTTTACATATCAGCAAGATTAAACCTTAAAAATGAGTTTGGATTTCTGGTTTCAAATATCAGGCTAGTAGATCCTTTTGCAACTTACAAGAAGCGTTGGAACATTGAGCTTATGTTCGGCAAATTTAAAACTCTGGGTTTTAACCTTGAGTCAACCCACATCACTAATCCAGCCCGATTGTCCGCAATTATGTTACTAATCGGTATTGCATACACTTGTTGTTGCATGATTGGCGAGTTCTTCAATAGTCACATTAAGCCCATTAAGACTAAGTCCTTAATCAGCAATGATGGAACTACCAAAGAGCAACGGCTTCAATACAGTAAATTCAAAGTCGGTTTTGACTTGTTAAAGAACTTTATTAATAATCGGTTATTCGCTGGAGCAACTGCTGCGCAGCTGCTCCACAAAATACTCGACTACGATCCAAATAATCTACCAAACATCAATAGAAGGTCTAAAATATTCAAATTAATTCAGACGTTTTAATTAAGTGTAAGGTACGAAGATTGCCATGATACCAGTGTGCATGAATGGTTTTTTGGATAAACGGTTGCTTTGCACCGATGAAAACTGGGGCTGGGTTGTTACATAATTCAAGGGTATATAAAGCGTTTTCAACGCCTTGTGCGGCACTTACATTGCCTGAAACAATCGTTA
>JAUPUP010000240.1 GCA_030917485.1 Pseudomonadota bacterium | reverse complement strand
TGGTTAATTATAGCGGTAAGAGTATTAGTTTTAGTTTAGATGCGGAATATTCTGATAAGTTGAGGTCTATCGCTCGAGCTCAAAATTGTTCTTTGTATAGTGTGTTGCTGAGTGGTTTTTATGTTTTACTAAGTAAGTACAGTAATCAAGATGACATAGTAATCGGAACTCCGTTTGCGAATCGTCACTATAATCAAATTGAGAACCTTATCGGTTTTTTTGTAAATACCTTGGTGTTAAGAGCAAGAGTGAATCCAGATGATTCAATGATAGACTTAATTCAACAGGTTCATCGTGAACTAATTCATGCTCAGGGACATCAAGATTTACCTTTTGAAAAATTAGTCGACCACCTAAATGTTGAAAAAGATCTATCGCGAAATCCGATTTTTCAAGTCCTCTTTGGGGTGCAGGGTTTTGGAAAATCAGATAATAAACAACAACTTTTTAAAGTTGTTGATATTAATCAGCTTAATTATTATAATGTAGCTAAATTTGATTTAGAATGTTTTATGGATGATTCAGAAAGCATTATTAGTGGATTCTTTAAATATGCAACCGCGCTTTATGAAGAGTCAACAATAGAACGGATGATAGCGCATTATCAATTAATACTTCAACAATTAGCTGATGAGGTATCTCAAACTTTAGAGTATAAGCAACATTATCAGCAACGTAAACTTAAAGATTATCAATTACTCAGTCCAGCTGATTATCAACAAATAGTTTATGATTGGAATCAGACGGATAAAGCTTATCCCAAAGATAAAACGCTTCACCAACTTTTTGAAGATCAAGTACAGCGAACTCCAGATAATGTTGCAGTGGTGTTTGAAGAAAAATTTTTAACCTATCGGGAGTTAAATACTCAAGCAAATCAACTGGCACATAAGATACGAAATGAATATTATGAGCAAACTAAGCAACAACTTGTGCCTGATACATTAATAGTCTTATGTTTAGATCGTAGTCTAGAGATGATTGTTGCAATTCTAGCGGTGCTTAAAGCTGGAGGAGCATATGTCCCATTGGATCCAGAATATCCAGATGAGCGTATTGCTTATATCTTACAAGATACGCAAGCTAAATTGTTGTTAACTCAAAGTCAACATTTAGCTAGATTAAATCAGATATTAAATACAGAAAATGTCGAGTTTTCCAATCGTGTTAATAACACAGCAACAAGTGTAAATGTAGAAATTCAGGGTGAATGTGGCAATAGTACTATGCATAACTTGGCGCATGCAAAAATTATGCTGTTAGATATAGCTAACTACTCTAGCTATCAAGATGAAACAGCAACGGAACTTGGTATAATAAGCAAATCAGATAACCTTGCGTATGTTATTTATACTAGTGGTACTACAGGCCGCCCCAAAGGTGTGATGATTGAACATGGTGGAGTTGTTAATTTAAGTTTAGATATTATGATTAACCATAAATTGAATATATGTAAAGAGTTATCTATTTATTCAAATTATATTTTTGATGCCTTTATTTATGAGGTTTTCCCTGCATTATTAAATGGCAATAAATTATTTATATTAAATGATAAACTAAGGTATTCTCTTATAGAGTTCAGTGCTTATATAGATGCAAATAATATTAAGTCTACATTTATTCCTGCTATCTTGATTAAGGATTTTATTGAGGCTCTAACAAATAATTATTCACTAGAGCTTATTTATACTGGAGGAGAGAGGTTCCATGAATTAAATTATAGTAGAATTAATTCTAAGTTAATCATTCTTAATGAATATGGGCCAACTGAAAGTACAGTATGTGCAACATTACATAGATACAGTGCTGGTGATTTGAGTAATAATATTGGTAAATCAATTATCAATACGAAATTATATGTTCTTAACAACAATCACATGCCAGTTCCTGTTGGAGTAATAGGTGAATTATATATTGCTGGCGCAGGACTGGCACGTGGTTATCTAAACAATCCAGAATTAACAGCTGAGTGCTTTATTCCGAATCCATTTGCTAGTGAGTTAGATCTGGCTAATGGTTATACACGGATGTATAAAACTGGAGATTTGGTGCGCTTGCTACCCGATGGTAATTTAGAGTATATTGGACGGAATGACTTTCAGGTAAAAATCCGAGGTTTTAGGGTCGAGTTAGGTGAAATAGAAGAGCAGTTATTGGAAATTCCTCAGATTCGTCAGGCATGTGTAATTGCTAAAACAAAAACTGAGACGAGTCAACAATATTTAGCCGCATACTATGTGTTAAATAAAGATTTAAGCTATGGTGAAGCTTTATCCGCTGAGCAAATTTTGGTTAAACTTGGTTTAGCATTACCTGATTATATGTTGCCAAGCGCTTTAATGGAACTAGAGTCATTGCCGTTGACAATTAGTGGCAAGTTAGATCGACGAGCACTACCTGATGTTGAGTTTACCAATAGTCGCAATTATGTAGCCCCAGAGAGTGAATTAGAGCAAACAATTGCACAAATTTGGTGTGAGATTCTTGGCTTAGAGAAAGTTGGCATCCATGATAATTTCTTTAAGTTAGGTGGTAATAGTTTAAATTCAATACAATTAGTAACGAGAATTAGGCAAGAGTTAAATTTAGATTTAAGGGTGGCGGATATTTTTATTAAACCAACGATTGCTAAATTATTAACTAATGCGCAGAGCATAATTCAAGAATTGGATAATTGCTATTTTATCGGTTCGAATATACAGACTC
>JAUPUP010000239.1 GCA_030917485.1 Pseudomonadota bacterium | reverse complement strand
GCTAAAACTTGCTCCATTAATAAGGATGCGGTAATCGCTTTTAGCATATTATTTACCGATAAATTTACTTCTGCGTCTTGTGCATCGGGTTGTGCAATCAAGTTGGTAAATTGTGCATGAGTTTTATTCTGACTATCCCGAGTGGCACGCCCAATAATTTGAATAATTTCGGTTAATGAGCCACGATAACCAACCGTTAAGGCATGTTCACAGTAGGGCCAATCAAAGCCCTCTTTTGCCATACCCAAAGCGATAATCAAATCAATATCTTCGGCGGAGGTAATCTGGCGTAAATAAGCCGAAATTTTGTCACGAAAAATTGGATTATCATTAACCAAATCGGCAATCTTGATAATTTTGCCGTCACTATTACGCTTAACATAAATTACTTGAGTTTTACTATCGACATGATCAATTGCGCCGATGTGATCAATAATGAAGTCAACTTCGCCATATTTATCTTTTAATGATTCGCCTGAATTAACACTTGGAATATGTAAAATAGTTTTCTTATCGGTATCTAAAACCTCCATAATTGCCGAGGTGTAACGCCCTTGATAAAAGTGGTAGCCTATCCCGAGCGATTTAAGATAAGTATAACCGTTTAATTGCTCATAATAATTGTAAGTCACTTTATCAAATTTAGCTTCGTCTTCTGGGGTTAGGACAGGAACGCTATTCCCGCGGAAATAAGATCCAGTCATTGCAATAATATGTGCACTGGAGTTTTGCATAATTGAGCGTAATAATTCGCCGAGACGACTATCTGCATCGGCTGAAACATGATGGAACTCATCAATCGCCAGTAATACATGATTAAACTCAGACTCTTCTAATTCTTCACAAGCAAAACGCAGGGTTGCATGCGTACAGATGAGAATTTGCTCATCATTGTGGATAAAGTTTTTAAATGCACCAACTTTGCTAGTACTGCCATCCGTACCTGGGGTACACAAATTATAATTATCATTCGGTTGCCAATTCGCAAAAAAACCATATTGCATAAGATCGGTCGTTGCAAATGAGCTACCAATTGAGCGCTCAGGAACCGCCACAATGACTTTTTTAATTCCTTGATTGATTAACTTATCCAGTGCAATAAACATTAAGGCACGTGATTTACCTGAGGCAGGCGGAGCTTTTAATAACAAGTATTGTGAATTGCGGGCTGCAAAAGCTTTAGCTTGCATTTCACGCATGCCAGAGTTATTTATTTTTGAGCTTTGCCCAGTTTGCTCATAGCGTACATGTACCAAATCAGTCATTTGTGTTTCTTTCTATAATTTCAAGCTTTTTAAATCGTTTTCAAGTTCAGCCAAGCTCCGTTGGTACTCATGTTCTTGCAACTGTTGTTTGAATGTTTTATATTCTGCTGTTGATTTATCCACCGCGATTTGAGGGCTAATGTTGCCCGCGTGAGTTAATAATTCACGACCATTTAGCTGTAAAATTAAATCAAGACGCTTAATCCAATCGAGCATATACATTGGCGTTTGTTGTTGTGCCATAGTTTCCGCAAATGCAAGATATTGCTCAACTAATAAACCGAGTAATTTTATTTCATCTTCATTAAGATAATTCTTTGCAATACTGACATCAGATTTTTTAACCTGAGTAACGGCTTTGTCAAAAGACTGCATCCCCATTAATGGAAGTGAGGCATCAACTCGCCGATAAACTAGTTCTGCTGCTGTATTTTGGCTAACGGCCCACAATAATTTATTTTGTATGATTTTAAAAAACTCAATAGTTTTTTCATCATTGGCGTTATAGTCAATACTGGTGGTATAAATATCTTTGATTTTTTGGTAAAAGAAACGCTCGGATAAACGAATTTCTCGAATCCGTTGTTGCAATTCATCAAAATAATTCATCGAATTACCTGATTTAAAGCGTTCGTCGTTCAGTACAAATCCTTTTATAATATACTCTTTTAAACGTTGAGTAGCCCAAATTCTAAATTGAGTACCTTGCTGTGATTTTACGCGATAACCAACTGAGATAATAACATCAAGATTATAATATTGGGGCGCTTTTTGCTGAAATTCGGAATTTCCGAATTTCTTCATACAACAGCTACTTAATAGCTCACCTTCTGCAAAAATATTATTTATATGCTCGCTTATGGTTGATTTAGCTTTAGCAAATAATTGTCCAATCTGTTCTTGCGTGAGCCATACGGTTTCATCTTCCAAACGCACGTCAAGTTTAATTGCGCCATCGCTATTTTGGTAAAGCAGAATTTGGGTATTATTGCTAATGTTCATTTATACTCTCATTTCTGGTAACTACTTTTTCAGTTTTTTAGTCTCAGCTTGCTGAGGTAGAAAATTATCACTAGTAACAATTTTTTGCCCTGTTTCTTGTTCAAAGTCATCTTTGGCGCGTTTAGCAACTTTTCCACCACGTTTGCCAGCTTGGATGTTTTCATTCAAGCCTTGCGCTTGTTTGGTTTCTGCTATATTGCGCGTGGATAGTTCAGCAAGGGCAGTAAAAATTAATTCTGCTTCTGTCATGTGATCGCGTAAGTTTTGAGATTTTAACTCTTTGATGACTTTATGCTCTTTGACACTGACCCCAGTCCATTCCTGATGGATTATATTGGTTAGTAGTGCAAATTCTTCAGATTTTTCAATACCATTTTCTTTCCAGTAATCAGTTAACTTATTACGGGTTTCTTGTCCCATCATACGTTGCTGGATCCATTTGTTACTGCGCCCAAGGTTTTGCCAATTTTCTCGTGCCCGATCTAAACTTTGCTCAGGATCGGCAACTTCTTGCATTCGCTCATAGCCAACTTTGGCAAGCCATAATTTAAATGGCTCGGCTTTAGGAGAGGGAATTGATTGAATAATCCGCAATAATCCTTCAGTATCGGCACAGTCAGTCAAACGCATTTTGCCATCACTTGCTTCCATTTTCAACTGTACGATTTTATCGTACGTTTGGCTTGCACCCTCATTAACTAATTTGCGCTTCAAATCGCTCCAATATCGACGAGAATTATTGCTATCGCTAAGTATTTCGCAAACATCGATAATTGAGAAATACCATTTTTCAGCCTCACTATCCCAATGACTACGAACTTTTTTAGATTCAAATAATTTAATATTGTTCATAAAATATCTCTTTTTATTTCTAAATAGCACACAAGGCGATATAATTTATTTTTGAGATAACAATTATTCATTATCTGTCTCACCAAGGCGCTGCTGTATTTCAAGCAATTCCTTTTGTAACTCTTGGCGCAATTGTTCTTCAGTTGGTAAATACAACTGATATTTACTCGCAAAAATTTGTTGATTGGTTTCGTTTAACATATATTTCACCATCGTATCACTTTTCTCGGTACATAATACCAGCCCAATGGTTGGATTGTCATTTTCATCACGAATTTCACGGTCAAAGTAATTGACGTATAACAACATTTGTCCAATATCAGCATGGCTGAGTTTCCGAGTTTTAAGATCGATAACCACATAACATTTTAATTTTACATGATAGAAAACTAAATCTGCATAGTAATGATCACCGTCTAAAGTCAGGCGCTTTTGACGGGCAATAAAGGCAAAACCGCTGCCTAATTCCAATAAAAAATGATGTAAATTATCAATTAGCGCTTGTTCAAGTTTGGATTCAACTAATTGATGTGCTTCGGGAAGATTAAGAAATTCCAAAATAATTGGCTCCTTTAGGGCATCCACTGGCTTAGTTATAATTTGCCCTTGAGTTGCTAATTCCAATAAACCTTGCTTGTCTTTACTTTTTGCTAAGCGATCAAAAAGTAGGCTATTAATTTGTCGTTCCAACTCTCGTCCAGACCAGCTATTTTTTACGGCTTCGATCTCATAAAATGAGCGTACTTCTATCCGATTAACTCGCATCAAAGCCCGATAATGTATCCAACCTAAATCAGGGTTTAACGATTTGTTAGATTGGGTATGCACTGCGTACCCAATTGGTGTACTATTTGCATAAGCAATATAAAACTGGCGCATACGTTTGATATTTTCATATCCAAATCCATTCCCATATTTAACGGTTAATTTTTCTGCTAAATAGCGTAATAATCCTGCACCATACTCAGCGCGTTGATTGCCTTGCTGTTCTTCCTCAACTATTTCACGACCAATCAGCCAATATGCTTTTACCATCTCAAAATTAACTGAGGTGCTGATATTGGTTCTGGCAGTATCAATATATTGGCTAACTTTATCCAAAAGTTGACGACTATCTTCAACTAATTTAATATTATTCATAAAGTCTCTCTTTTCAAAATAATATGCCACAGAGTCTAATCTGTGCAAATGACCAGCAAATGAGATCCACGACATAACACCCTGTTTTACTTACGTTGCAGCTTAAATCACTATGAACTTAGGCACTTCCTGCAAATGACCAGCAAATGAGATTATTTACGCCCAAAATGGTATATAGCGCAGCGATTTACGGTTTGCATTATCATCATATGCTTTTATTAGATTCTTTTCAAATGATAACTTAATTAACCTAGAAATGGATGCGCTGTTTTCTTCACCCAAAGCAAATCTCTTACGGAGTGAAGCATTATTCATTGATTCATGGTTAACATAGTTTAAACAACAATGTAAGTAACATGCACGAATTTTCTCGTCTGTATCCATATCTTTAAACTCTTTGTGTGCAAACAATGCGACTTTAGTATTATCATCAATTACAGCAAATAATGGCGCTGGCAGTTGATAAACTTCAGTCTGAACAAACTACCTTGTCAATTCCACTACCACGCTCTTCACATATACCTATTCTACGCATAAAAGCAGCCATTAACTCGTTACGACTGCGCGGTGGGGTATCTAAAAAACGAATAACATCGACTATCGGAGCGCCAGGATTAGTTATCTCTAATCTATTCGCAAATATTTCAATCATTGGACCTGCGCCAGTGATGGTTAGATTTTGATGAATGATGGCATTAGCAACTAACTCACGAACCGCTAATTCAGGATACATTAACACGCTCTTGCGCAATGCCGCACCGATTACTTCATTATGTGGAAGTTGCGAATTTATAAATTCAATTAGCCCCGCAAAACCAGAAGCATAACCTTTATTTAATTCAAATTCTTTGATTGTTTCAAGACGGCTATTACCTTGATACAAAATAACGCGTACTGATTTACGCTCAAGATGTCTAAATTGCTTTAATTTAAGTTACAGCTCTAATCTTAATTATGGCTATAATTTTTAGTCTATATTTCTAAATAAGATTTGACAGTCTATAGAGATTGTCTATTACATTTTCTTCTGGGTTTTACTTCACATCAATCCTTGAACTATCCAAGTTAGTAAAATATTTTTGTACTTATTGCCCCAATCATAGTATAATAACTTCCATAGGTCGATCACTGCGTAGCGGGGACGGCCTTTTTTATTTAGGCATGGTAACAATCCCATAGCCGTTTATATTCCCAAATTTATCTTTTCTTATCTTTTGCTCAATTACCAAATAATCATTTTTTACCGATTTGCCAATTGATTTACGTGCTATAGGAGAAATAACCAAATCTGCTAACTGTAAACCAATGATATTATCTGCTTTTCTACGAATAGCAAAATTTTCAATTGAATTTTTTATGCGGGTTGATTTAATAAACTTGGTTCCTTGGATTTTAACATCAAGCCAAGAAAGTTCAATCTCATTATCTAGTTTACCGCCTCGAGCTTCGCTAATTATAACACCCTTATCATTATTTGATAACTCAAATATAAATCTTTCAATTAGAACATTAAGACTTAATAAATATGGATCAATTGCTCTAAATCCGTAGTTATCAATATGTTCTTGCTTTTTTATTACACAGGCAACTACTTTGTAATTTAAATCACACATAAGTTTATTTAACTCTGCATAAAATACAGTTCTAAATTCAGCTGATTTTAATTGCTCAAAGCCGAGCCGATTTCTTGATATATCAGAGGTATGAAGTATAATATCTTTAGTGCCAAATAATTTCATTTTAAACTCATTTATAGCAGGTTCTATAGTATTATTATATTCAATCTCATCGACAATTATTCCACCAAGTACAAATACTGGATATTGCGGATCAATTACAGATAAATTATGATCACCAGATTCATCTAAAAACAACAATTTCATATTAATTCTTTCATGTATTTACCACCTGTTGAGGTCATTTGTTCATAGAGGGCGAAAAGATACTCAAGGCGTTCTTCGTCAGACTCAAACGGTTTAAGGCGGTAGCATTGTTCGATAGCAATATCTAAATTATGATGGGCTTCACGGAGACCAGCGGGCATTTTGTCAGGGTCGTAGAGTTCGGCAAGAGTTTTTTCGGAATGGCGTTCTCGTTCGTCGAGTACATTAAACACATGAAATTCAAGGCGTTTTTTTTGCTCTTCGCTGATATTTGGGAATGGGAAAGTGTTATAACATAATGTTGATGAATAACGATAATCTGTTTTTAATCGACCAGCTACAGTTTTAACCCATGCCATATGCATTTTTGAATGAACCACAGCAAAAACCCACGTTTCTGGGTTATAAATCGCAAAATTAGGAGCGACAATGATAGTATTTAAGTCTAAAAATCCAATTGGTATATATTCTC
>JAUPUP010000027.1 GCA_030917485.1 Pseudomonadota bacterium | reverse complement strand
TGGACAATTAGTTTTATGGAGTCATCAATCTGGATTTATAAAGGGAGATGACAAAGTTTTATTTACTAATAAATTTAAACATCTGGCAATTGCCAATCCTAAGTTAGCTCCATATGGAGCAGTGGCTGAACAGGTAATTGGTCAACTAGGCTTAACCAAACAATTGCAAAATAAAATTATTCAGGGTGAGAATATTTCAGACACTTATCAATATGTTGCCAGCGACAATGCTGAACTGGGTTTTATTGCTTTATCACAAGTATATTTTGATGGTAAAATAATTTCTGGTTCAGCCTGGATTGTCCCGATAAATTTAGCGCAATTAATTAATCAAGATGCGGTTATTACTGTTAATGGACAAAACAATCCGGCTGCAGCAAAATTTGTGTCCTTTTTAAAATCTAAGTCAGCCTGGCAGATTATCAACCAGTATGGGTATAAATGATGCTTAATAGCGATGATTGGGCGTCTATATACTTAAGCATGAAACTGGCATTTACCAGTACTGTGATACTTTTACTCATAGCAATACCCTTAGCCATGTGGTTGGCATTCAAACCAAGTAATTTCAAAGCTGTAATTTCATCATTGGTAACCTTACCGCTGATTTTACCGCCAACTGTTCTGGGATTTTATTTGTTATTGGCAATGGGGCCTCATGGTTTAGTTGGGCAAATATGCCTTAAGTTAGGAATTCCTTTATTACCGTTTTCATTTAGCGGTCTAGTAATTGCCTCAATTATTTATTCCATGCCATTTGTAGTAATGCCGATTCAAAATACTTTTTTAGCTATTGGTAAAACCTCATTAGAGGTAGCTGCGACACTGGGCGCAGCCCCCACTGATCGCATATTTAGTGTTTTACTCCCGCAGGCTAAAATAGGTATTATAAGTGCAGCCGTCCTTGGCTTTGCCCATACAGTTGGCGAATTTGGCCTGATTTTAATGATAGGTGGTAATATTCCGCAAAAAACACAGGTGGCGGCAATTCAGATTTATAACTATTTTGAGATTTATGAATATAGTCAAGCTAATCATCTGGCGTTATTTTTGTTAGGGTTTAGTTTTGTGGTATTAATATTTGTATATATCCTTAATCATAAACTTAATCCTTTAAGTCATAATTAAAAAATGTTATATTTGAATTATGCGCTAGCATATTTAAACTTAGAGTTTGATCTGAAATGCACTGGAATAACTGCATTATGTGGTCATTCTGGAGCAGGTAAAACAACTCTTTTGCGTTTAATTGCGGGGTTGGAGTCGAGGCACAAAGGCATATTAAAATTTGATTCTCGAACATGGCAAGATCACCGGATATTTGTACCGCCACATAAACGCAAAATTGGTTATGTATTTCAGGATATTCAACTATTTAAGCATCTTAATGTATCCGATAATTTAGCCTATGCCGCAGCCAGGTCACGTATAACAGTTGCAGAAATTGACGAAATTTGCAAAAAATTGCAAATTGATAATCTAATGAAAAAAATGTCGCATAGCTTATCCGGTGGTGAAAAGCAACGTGTGGCATTTGCCAGATGCTTATGTAGTAAACCCGAGCTATTATTACTTGATGAGCCATTTACCGCTTTGGAAGAAAATTCAACCAATATACTCCTCGACTATTTGGTGAAGCTGAAACTTCCTACAATATATGTTAGTCATTCGCTGGATGAAGTAATAAAAGTAGCTGATTATATAGTGCAGATTGAACATGGTAAAATCCTGCGACAAGGAAGTTTGAACTATATGCTGCAGTTCTTGGGGCGCAATGGCTTTGTTTTATCTGCGCAACTATTAAGTCATATAAAAAGAGTTAGTAGTTACCAAACATTAATCGGAACAATCAATTTTCCAGACCTAAATCCAAGAACTACAGCACGGCTATTTATTGATAATCGCAACATCCAGATACACCAACACCACATATTATCTGAGAATTGTTTTGCGGCGATAATTGATGCCATTAATTTTGAGCAGCAATACTTCTGCCGACTGAGTTTAAATTTTTCTGGGGTAGGTGTAGAAGTTTTAATATTATGCAGTAAATTAAGTAATGTAAATAATCTGGTTATAGGACAGACAATATTTTTGGAAATACAATATGCACAGGTTATTTGATTATTTATTTGATTATTTAGTTAAGCGTAATGCTAATATATTTAACGTAATGCAAATACCCATGTTTTCTGTAACTTAAGCGTTGAATGGGCTATTTGCCGTGAAACAATTAATAATAGTAATACCAAATTCATAAAATAATCTACCATTTACTACACCTATAACTGTACCGCATGAGCTTAGGGATGCGTTATGTAATGCTATTTTTAGAAATATAGTTTTAGAAATATATTCTATCTTCTTTGATGAGAGAAGTGATGTACTTTCATCTTATGTAATGAAAGCAATTTATTCTGAAAAACCAGATTTTTTGGAAAAATACGACAGGAAAAAATCATTATTGAGTAAATACCGACATAAAATTTTGGCTCATAAAGCTATAACAAAGCGTGCAGAAAATTATGGATATAAACATATCCAGTTGGATGAATTAATGGAATTAAGTGAACAAATATTTGAATGGTTTATTTCACATAGCCTTAAGAATTTTAAAATTAGTGAAGAAAATTATGTGTATATAAAATATTATGAAAGAGAAACAATAGATTATAAAAATGATGGAACCATTGATTTTTTTATGAAGCGAATTGCTGGGTTACCCACTACAGAAATAACTGACATAATATGGGAAAAACATAAGAAAAATGTAGGTATATAACAAGTTCAAATAATAAACCTTCTAGATAGTCTATAATCGCTAATGTAAACTATACGGTTTAAGTAAGAACCCCTGCCACGACACCGGAAACTACTATATGCGCAACTATGGCATACAGGCAGGATGTATGCGCCCACATAGAATTATGTAACCTGAATCCAATTAGAATTTTATCAGAAAACTAATATAAATGTCAAAACAAAATGAATACTCAAGAGCAATAGTGGAATTATTTAGTGAAAAAAGGCTATCTAATTACTCATCATTTGAGGATTACTTAAATAACATAAGGGTATCTCAACATTTTTATGTAGAATTGCATATGATTGAGATTGGATTACGTAATAAAATTAATACATTGCTATTAAAGAATTTAGGGAAGAATTGGATACATACTCATAAATATTTACTTCCAGAATATTGCAGTAAATTAGATGAAGCAGTAGACCATGATAACTATGTAGCAAATTTAACTTTTGGGGTATGGTTGCATATATTAAACAACCATCTAAAAATTTTTAGTAACGCTGATTTAAGTTATTTATTTGGGTTATCAAAAAAGCAAGTTAATCGGCAATTTAGGGTAATTTTAACTGAATTAAAACTAATAAAAAATTTTAGGAATAGGGTATTTCATTATGAAAAAATAAATAATCATACCCGATATTTAAGTATTGCAAAAGTAATTAATAAATTCATCAAATTATTGGATATAGACAGTGTGCTGATGGATTCTATACAAAAGATAAGGTTTAAATAGTTTAAAGAGGGTAGCCCATGATTTACATAGCCTTAAACGTTATAATTAATCAACTTTTTAGCCCATATTTTCTTTTTCCGGTCAACTTGTACCAGGTGAGACATTTACAATGCTTAACAAAATTCATTACATCTAGTTATAGAATCTGGTAGAATCTGTATATTTTTTAGGTAGGACATGTAATTATGGACTCTGCAATTCAACGGCTAATCATTGAGCTTTATGATGTTGGCATTATTAAGTTTGGCAAATTTACTTTAAAATCAGGTAAACAGTCTTATATTTACGCGGATGTTAGAACTGCAATTTCTCATCCGCAAATTTTTCGGCAAATTTGTGATTTATTCTACTCATTGATAAAAGATCTGCAGTTTTCTCATATTTGCGGCGTTCCATATTCTGCATTGACATTTGCCAGTGGTGTGGCATATGCTCATCACATTCCGATGCTATTAAAACGTAAAGAAATGAAAGCATATGGAACTAAAAAAATTCTCGAAGGAGAATATAAAGATGGTGATATTTGTCTATTAATTGAAGATGTTATTACTTCTGGTTCAAGTTTACTTGAAACAATTGCGGTATTAAAAGAGCATGGTCTGGTGATTAAGGATATTTGTACCCTGATTGATCGTAATCAAGGCGGTGGTAGTGAAGCTCTTAATAAGCTTGGCTATAATGTATATAGCATTATGAATTTACATGATGTTATTAATACATTGTACAATGCTGGGAAAATCTCATTAGCGGATAAGGAATTATCTGAACAATTGGAAAGTGTATAATTATGCAAATAGCAAAAAGTTCAAATATAATATTCGTAATTGGTTTACTTGCGAAGCTAAAGCTGGACTTTTTTTGATATATCAGGTTAAACAGTTTAAAACATTAGAAATGTGAGTTAGCATGCAAAATTTAATTTCAGTAGCAGATTTGGATAAAAATCTGATTTTAAAAATATTAGAGTTGGGCAGTGAGTTTAAGCACGGATTGCGTAAAAACACATTGTCTGGGCGTGTAATTGCATCATGTTTTTTTGAAAGTTCTACGCGAACGCGTTTATCTTTTGAATCCGCAGTGGCTAAGCTTGGCGGAACTTGTATGGGGTTTGCAGATAGTAATGCCACATCTCTAGCTGGAAAAGGCGAGAGCTTAGTTGATACTCTCAAAATAATAAGTTGTTACGCTGACGCATTGATTATTCGCCATCCAGCAGATGGAGCAGCTAGATTAGCTAGTGAAGTATGCAATATTCCTATAATAAATGCTGGGGATGGAGCAAATCAACATCCCACCCAAACTTTGCTTGATTTATTTTCTATTAGAGACAGTCAAGGAAAATTGGATAATATTAGCCTTGGTATTATGGGTGATCTAAAATTTAG
>JAUPUP010000238.1 GCA_030917485.1 Pseudomonadota bacterium | reverse complement strand
TCAAAAGCTGAATTAACCGGGTCTGACATATTATCCGGAATAAATTCTAGGCTGCCTGCATTCTTAATAAAATATATCCACTGATCTTTAATGTCAACTAGTTCTTCTAAACCCTTATTAAATTTAGGCAATTCAATAAAAATCATTTCTAAGTCATCAGTGTAGTTGATAAAGTCTTCTTTTTCTAAAAGCTTGAAATTTGAAATAACTTTATTTGAATCTTCAAACATTACAAAGTCAAGTATAGTCAATGCAATAATTGGATTTAGTAAATGATATTTTTCACCTTCTAGTAACTGAGCTGAATAGTTCTTGGCTGCATTATATAAGATACGTTTTTCAAGTCCACCATGATTTAGGACTTGCATTTCAATAATAACTCTTGTGTCATTATCAAGCACAGCCTTAACATCTACAAATGTATCCTTCATTCCTTTAAGTAGTGGAATATTATACGGATCAACAATTACCAAATCCTTTATTTGTGCGTTATTCTCAAATTCAATAACAGAGTTTAGAAAAGATATTAATCTTACTTTACTGTCTTCGCTGCCAAAAACCTTCTTAAAGGCAAAATCCGTTCTAACATCTAAAAATTTCATTATGTCCCTACACTTTTAAAGATAAAAATTTTAAAGTTATAATATAATTCATATACATGATTATAATGCATGTTTAACAATGTATATAAAGATTTTTTGATAACATAATCTCAGTTGGCGGTAAATTACTAGTTCACTAAACATGATATGTTATAATTACGTCACCAATCATAGTTTTTATATTTTATAGGTAGAGTCCAATGCGCATTGCTGTATTTGCTTAAATCAGTTGTAGTTATCTTTGTGTAATATATACAAGATAGTTGGTTTAAATAAATTACTAGCTTTGTTCTTTGAATTATATCCATTTATTTTTACTGATATTTAATTTCCTAGAGTAGGCTAGATTAAGGAATTATATATGCAGTATTCTTCACATCAACCCATTCTCATTGATAGTTTAATTATTGGCTTTGGCAACAAAGAGTGCATTAATAAACCATTTAATAATATGGTTTATTACGGCGAAAAAATTGGTATTATTGGTCGTAATGGTAGCGGTAAATCAAGTTTAATTAAAGTATTAGCAGGATTAGATGCATCTTATGATGGTGATATTATTGTGCCTCATGATGTAGTATCTGGTTATATTCCGCAGTTAATTATTAATAATGATAGTCAATTAAGTGGTGGCGAGCGGTTTAATCAACAATTTAGCCAAATTCTATCATTGCATCCTAATCTATTACTATTAGATGAGCCAACTAATCACCTAGATCGTCATAATCGGGACGCACTATTTAGATTATTAAACCATTATCATGGTACTTTAATTGCTATTACCCATGATGTGGAACTATTAAATTTTGTAGATACGATTTGGCATGTAGCCAATGGTAGTGTTACTGTATTCAATGGTAGTTATTCTGAATACATACTCAAACAGAAACAAGAATGGAATAATTTAACTAATACAGTCAAACAGCTTAATTATGAGAAACGGCAAGCACACCAACAATTAATGCGGGAACAACAACGTACATCCCATAGCCACCGACACGGAGAAAAATGCATCAAAGAGCGTAAATGGGCTACTATAAAAAGCGCTACCAAGATGGGACGTGGCGTAACACTAGCCGGCAAAAATAATAAACGTATCGAGAAAAACAAACAAAATGCTGTTGTTAGCCTGCAAGAGCTATATGTACCAGAAGTTATTGTACCTAACTTTAATTTGGAGACTCAAAGATTAAATGCCAGTAAAACCATTCTGAATATAGAGAATGGCGCAATCAGCTATCAAACAAACAATATACCCATTTTAACTAATATTAATCTACAAATTGGCGCAACTGAGAAAGTGGCACTACTTGGCATTAATGGTTGTGGTAAATCAACATTGATAAAAGCAATTTTAGATGATAGTTCAATAAATAAATTGGGTTCTTGGTGGTGTACATGTATAAATGATATTGGCTATATTGACCAGCATTATTCTGGACTAGATAACGAATCTACTTCAGTGGAATTGTTACAACAGTTAATGCCAAATTGGTCGCATGCCGAGATTCGTAACCATCTAAATACATTCTTATTGCGCAAAAATGAAGAGGTAAATTTAGCGGTTAAATATC
This sequence comes from Pseudomonadota bacterium, assembly GCA_030917485.1. Taxonomy (GTDB): domain Bacteria; phylum Pseudomonadota; class Gammaproteobacteria; order Burkholderiales; family UBA11063; genus Aquella. The sequence goes on along the minus strand of JAUPUP010000238.1, from coordinate 8,346 downwards.
TATCTGGTGGTGAAAAAGTGCGTTTAAATTTAGCATTAATTGCTGCACATCCACCCAAACTGCTCATATTAGATGAAATTACCAATAACATTGATTTGGAAACGAAGGAACATTTAATTCAAGTTTTGTGCGAATATCCAGGAAGTATGATTTTGATATGCCATGACCAAAATTTTGTTGACAGCATAGCTATTGATAGTTATTATGTTATTGAAAATACCCAGTTACACCGAAAATAATTATCGTTCTGAGCGAGTGATGCAAAAGTTGGGTATGGTGCGTGATGTAGATTCTGATTTTCATCATCCAAAATTAGGTCACGATCATCCTATAATGGTCGGTATTGCCAAGACCATTATACTATCTAAGCGGAAGACTTTATTTTTTACTTCAAATTACAATTTGCAAAATATTCATAATGGATTATGTTTATGATTGATGTAGCTGTAAATTCCACAAGTTAGCATACATACCACCCTTAGCAAGCAATTGATTATGATTACCGCTCTCAACTATAGCCCCCTGCTTAATTACATAAATTTTATGCGCATTGACAATTGTAGATAAGCGATGGGCAATAATAAGCGTGGTTCGCTCTCCTTGAATTGACTCTAAAGCTTCTTGAATTAAAGATTCAGTATGATTATCTAGCGATGAAGTAGCTTCATCCAAAATTAAAATGGGCGGATCTTTTAAAATAGCCCGAGCGAGAGCAATTCGTTGACGCTGTCCGCCAGATAATTTTTGTCCGTTTTCCCCAATATTAGTATTATATTTATCCGGTAAATTATTAATAAATCCATCTATCCTGGCAATTTGAGCAGCTTTAATAATCTTATCTATAGGTGCATCAAAACTACCATAAGCAATATTTTGTGCAATAGTACCATCAATTAAAAAAGTATCCTGGCTAACTAAACCAAACTGCTTTCTCAAACTAGTTAAACTGTACTGAGTTATCTTGTTTCCATCAATTAAAATATCTCCCGCTACAGAATCATAAAAACGCATTAATAGTTTTACAATAGTGCTCTTTCCAGAGCCTGTGACCCCAACAAAAGCGATAGTTTCTCCGGCTGCAATACTAAAAGATAGTCCTTTTAGTAATAACTCCCGGTTTTTATATCCAAAATTTACTTGATTAAAATCAATAGAACCTTGGCAATGAATAAGCTCTCTATCACCTCCTTTTATCGTAATCGGCGTATTTAATAAACCCATAACTCGATTAACTGAAGCCATCGAACGCTGATAGGTATCAATAACAGTAGCTAAATAAGTAAGCGGCCAGAGCAAGCGCTGCGATAAAAATATTAAAATACTGTATGACGCTACTGCGATTGTTCCATTTAGAGTTAATATACCGCCATAAATTAAAGAAATTAAAAATCCTAACATTATACTCATACGAATAACTGGAATTATGGCGCTGCTTAAGATAATTGCCTTTTTATTAGCATTATTATATGCGTAACTTAAGCGTTTTAATTCTGCTATTTCATAATTTTCTGCTGTAAAACTTTTAATCGTGGCAATACCAACTAGATTATTATTAAGCTTACTATTTACCACTCCAGACTGATTCCTAACTGATAAATAAAGTGGAGCAAGCTTATTTCTAAAATAAAATGAGCCGAGTAAAATCAAGGGAATTGCTATAAATGTAAGCAATGCAACTTTAGCCGAAATAACAAAAAATATTGCCGTAATAATAATCGTTGAAACAAAAATTTGAATAATCTGATTAATTCCATCATTCATAAATCGCTCTAACTGATTAATATCATCATTTAAAATTGACATTATATTTCCAGTTGCCTTATCTTCAAAATATTCCATCGGCAGTTGCTGCACATGAGTATATGCATCAATTCGAATATCATGCTGCAGATTTTGCGCTAAAAAACACCATTTGAGACTATATAGATACTGAAATAATGATTCAAGTATCCAAATTATTCCTGTTAAACCGCCTAAAAATACTATTTGATAAATAACATTTGTGATACCAAGCTTAGCAATAAAAGAATGTTGACGCTTAACCACAATATCAACGGCAACCCCAATTAATACTTCCGGCAATATATCAAATAGTTTATTCAACATAGAATAAACTGTAGCTAATATGATATCCAGTTTATATCTTTTGCTGTATCTTAAGAGTTTAATTAATGGGTGCATGTTAATCTTTCTTTTTTTAGTTAAATTTAATTTTAAATCATTTGCTTGATAATTTTGGAATTATTCGAAAATTAATTTTTAAATTTACTATGCTGCGGAATATCCCTTATATGTTGTTTCACTACATTTAAAATTGATTGTGATGCTCCTTGATAAATTGAAATAAAATTAGAACAATTAGCAGATAATTGTTTATATTTATTCTCATTGGTAAATAAATCATCAATAGCATTAAAAGAGCTATTTATATTATCCACTTGGATAGCACATTCATGATTTAATGAATCTTCAGCAATTTTAGCAAAATTAAACATAGATTTTCCAAAAATTACTGGCTTATGCAAATACAATGGCTCAATTAAATTTTGCCCACCACAATTGCTAAAACTGCCACCAATAACTGCAATATCAGCCATTGAATAATAAGCCATCATTTCACCCATACTATCACCTAATAATATTTGAGTATCGTTGTATATAGGCTTATTATCTGAGCGTTTCTGATATTTTAATTGTTTAAGCAAATTTTCTACTTCAGAAAAACGTTCTGGATGGCGAGGAATTATTATAATTAAGTAGTCAAATTTTTTCGGCAATGCTTCTATAATTAATTTTTCTTCCCCATCTCTGGTTGATGCAAATACTACTACTTTTTTATTTTGTATATTTTGCTTTAGAAACTTAGATATTAAAAAAATATTTTCATTTACAATAATATCAAATTTAGTATTGCCAAATATAGGAATTTCCTTTTTAAACCCTAAGCTTTTAAAATTTTTAGCTGAATTTTGATCTTGACATAGTATACCAGTAAAATCATTTAAGATTGGTTTTAGCACCCATTTAATTTTCTTATACCATTTAAATGATTTGTCAGATAACCGCGCATTAATTAAATATATCGGAATGTTATATTTTGGGGCATAATGAATCAAATTTGGCCAAATCTCAGTTTCTATAATTAAACCTAATTTTGGTTTAAAGGTTTTGTAAAAATTTATTATAGCGTGTGGCATATCATAAGGTAAATAATGTAATAATGCCTTAGGATATAAAGTTCCTGCTGTGGTTCTTCCAGTTGGCGTCATATGCGTGATTAACATCTGGTACTCAGGATATTCGGATTCTAAAAGTAATACCAATTTAGCCATAGCTCTAGTTTCTCCAACTGATACTGCGTGCAGCCAAATTAGCGGTTTTTTTGATTTATTTATTAGTTTAATTCCAAAACGCTCACCCCAATTTAATTTATAATCTGGATTCATTTGTCCGCGTTTTTTTAAATAAAATAAAATAAATGGGGAAATTATATATAGTAATATTGAATATAAATAACGCATATTAAACTTTCAAAAGAGAAATCGCTTCGCTCCATGAATCAGTGCGGGTCTCTTAACTCCCCCACTGATTATAAATAAAAATTATTAAAATGTGCTGAATTCAGCCCACCACTTAATTTCTAAAATCGAAATTTGAAATGGAGGACTTCTTCTAGCACGTGGTTAAAATAAAAATTTAAGTATATCTAATTATAGTTTCATATAACTTTATCAATTGATTCACGTTAGGATATACATCTATATTACCAATATTTTTAGCAATATTTGATTCAAATATTCCAGTTTTTTCTGGATTAGTATCAACATAAATTGCTATTACTTTTTTATTTAATGCATTAGCTAAATGAATTAATCCCGTATCCACTCCAAAAATAAATTCCGCTTTACTAATCAAATGTGAAATAGTTTCAAAATTAAGTTTGTTATCTGGCACTAATATATTTTGAGAATTCAGCATATTTTTTATATTTATAGATTCAGATTTTTCTGTAATACTACCATAAGGTAACACAATCGTTAATTTATATTCTTCAATTAAATATTTAGCCAAATCAACCCAAGATTGTGCAGATAATTTTTTGCTATCTTTAGAGGTAGCATGAAAAAATATTACATATGGTGTAGTATTTAACTTTTTTAAATTTGAATTTAAATTGTCATAATTTGTAGTATAAAAAACTTCATTCATTCCAAAATTTACAATTTCAGTATTTATACTGTAATTGTAAATAGCAGCAGCAAGTAACCTATTTTTTGTAACAGCTAATATATTTTTACCAATTTCATATTTATGATGGTACAACAAACTGGCAATTTTTTCTCTAATAGAATTTCTACCTAATCCATAAACACTACCATTAAAACATCTGGCTAAAATAGCGCTTTTTAATAATCCCTGAGAATCAATAATATAATCATATCGCTTACATATAATATCTTTACGCCATTGCTTAATATTTTTTAAATGTTTTAATAAATTAAACCTATTTTTTTTCCACTGTCTAAGTGGTACAGAAATCACTTTGTTTATTAGTGGGTTTAATTTTACTAAATCAGCAAAGCTGTCATCAACTAACCAATCTATTGTACAATTTGGGAAATTAACTTTAATATCATAAATCATTGGATATGTATGTATTATATCACCCAAAGAAGATAATCTAACTATCAATATATTATACATGTAACTAATTCTATCCAAATAAAAATAATAAAATAATGGAACATTCCAAAAACATTATCCAAAACATATTAAAAAATATTAATTTATTCTAGCACGTATTATACTATTTTTTTGGATAAATAAATATTTTACATTAATTATATACTGATCGTAATTGAAAGCTGGACTTTTTTAATACTCGAATATTTCGATTTTGGACAGGGGATATTGCAATAAAAAGCTACGAGGACGCGTCCCACCGTGTACATATAAGTACACGAGGAGCGTTTATAAGATATGACACAGTCCAGGATTGGAAGACGAAGAGTATATTATTCATCTACACAATTAAAGTATTATCACAAAAGCATAAATTTAACATATACTCTTCGTCTTTAATTTATTTGTGCAGCTAAAGCTGGACTTTTAGTATAGTTATAATTTTAATGTTTCATGTGAAACATTAAAATCTATCAATTAATAAGTTCACGTAAATTAATTCAATCAAAGTTATCCACAATAAATTGTTAATAACTCTATTAATTGCTGTTAGTAACATTAACTTATCCACATATTCTGCTTAACAAAAATAATTGTACACAATCTATAAGTAAATTCATAGCATATTTTCCACAACTTTATTATATATGTAACTTACTGAAATTAATAGTATATAAATGCTTGATAACAATATATGTGTCTATTTATAATTATAATAAATTAAAATATTATTATATTATATATAGTTAAATAATAGTAATTTTTCTCTAGAACAAATAATTATTTTTGGTTACTTATGCGAGTATAAAAAAATATACCAATATGTGTAATTTTTAGGAATATAAGAATTAAACATTAAAAAATAATTATTAATCTGATCTATCAATAATTCTATAAAATCATGATTTTTAGAATGTAGATATACAGCATACGGCTTTAATTTAGCGTATCTTTACCCACCTAACTATGTTATACTAACCCATGTAGTGGTAACTATCGCTATTTATAGTAGTCAAAATTTCAAATAATGAGTAATATTTATGAACTAGGGGACTAAGAATAAAATTTAAATTTAGAGAATTAATAAGTTGAAATTTTGTTTTTGTATACATGTTTTGATATACTTACTGTTGCCTATAAGTAATTTATTCGCAATAGACAATTATTATAATGAAAATAATATTGAAAATAGTAAAAATTATGATTCAATATTGTGGTACAAAACTTCTGCAGAAAAAATTGCAATATATCGAGAGATATTTGAATTATCTAAACCTATATTATTAAATGCGAAGAAAAATAAAATTAAATCTGGTTATGTATGTGGTGTTGTATTCGATATTGATGAAACCATATTAGATAGTTCAGAATTTAATTATAAGATTTTACAGGAAGGTAAAGAATATGGGTCAAGTTCTTGGAAAAAATATGCTAATGCTAGTAAATACACTATAGCAATACCAGGAGCTAGTGATATAACTAATTATGTTCATAGCATTGGGTGCATAGTTAATATAGTAACTAATAGAAGCACGCTGACATTACTACCTACCAAAGAAATTCTTAATAAATATAATATTTATTATGATCAGATATTGTTTGTTGAAACTGGAATTAAAGATAAAGACAAAAATAGTAGATTCAAAGCAATTATCAACGGAAAATATCCGTCAAAAATTAAATATAAACAACAAATAATTGCTTATTACGGGGATAATATTCAAGATTTTCCTGATAGTTATCAAAAAAACTATTTTAATAAAGATAGTAGCAATAATATTTATGACAAGTTTGGAACTGAGTATTTTTGTTTACCAAATCCAATGTATGGATCATGGACAAATAATAAAATAAATAATAATTAAAATAAGTTAATACAATTTTAAAAATTTTAGATTCAAATGTGGTTAATAAATGAAAAGTGATAGTTTATATATTTGGATAATTATTAGGAGGATAGTATTTTTTTTATTAGTTTGTTTTGGGATTTACTTTTTAGTAAATATTTATCAAAAGCCTAAACAAAAAACTCCTGATATAAATTTATATACGTTAAATTGTGGTTATATTGATATTAATGATGGTTATTATTTTTCTGATACAGGTTTTTATCCGCATAAGCCTATATATTTAGCTGATCCGTGCTTTTTAATAAAACATCCGAATGGTTGGTTATTATGGGATACTGGTTTAGGAGACCAGTATCTAGGGCATAAATTTAAAGACACTAAACATAGTGTTACTCTTGATGTACCATTATCTTTATCCGCACAATTAAAACAATTCGGAATAACGGCAGATAATATAAAATATGTTGGATTATCTCATACACACTTTGATCATACTGGTAATGTAAATTTGTTTCAAAATTCAACATGGATATTACAAAGAACTGAGTACCAATCACTACAAGGTGAGATAACCAATGCTCAAGATAAATCAATTATTTCAATTTTACAATCAGCTAAGACTAATAAGATATTACTCGATGGGGATTATGATGTATTTGGTGATGGCAGTATAATAGTATTACGTACACCAGGTCATACAGTTGGGCATCAATCATTGCAAATTAATCTTCTCAATAGTGGGGTATTAATTTTATCTGGTGATTTATATCATACTCGTAAAGCATATCAATTTAAACAGATTCCGGCTTTTAATAATAGTCGCGCTGATACAATAGCATCAATGTCAAGAATTGATGATATTTTGCAAAATACAAATGGTAGATTAATTATTCAACATGATATGAATGATTTTAATGAATTACCCAAATATCCTAAATATTTAAATTAGAGTGTGTCTTTGAAATATGCATTGTTACAAAAAATTCATATAAAACTGGAGAAAAATTATAAAATTTGTAATAATATTTATGTTAACAATATTAGTTATAGGTTGCATAAATGATAACAATATTAATAGTAGTAATAATGGAACAGCTATAAAAAATATTTCTACAATGACTAATGATATAACTATTGATAATGCAAGTATAATACCAGTTTTAAATAATCATCCGACTTCTAGTATAATTTATATTCACAATAATAGTAATAATAATATATTACCCACATTAATATCAGCTTAATAATCAGGTTAATAAAATAACTACTAGTGTCAAAATGTTGGTATAATGTACACATATGACTCAGTCAAATGATGTTAAATCAATATATCAAACACTCAACATTCCCTGGCATCAAAAATTTAAATTAATTTCATAAATGTTGCGCCTCATTTTTTATAACTCATTGAATAATATATTTTTTTATTAACTGCTTTACGAAGTCAAGAAGATATTTAATTCGCAAATTCAAATATGAATGTGCCGGATGGGTAACAACATACCTCGAAAAAATAAATAAAATTTATTTTGTTAATTTCTTATGCAGAATATAGGATATACTAATGTCGTCTAGTAAAAGTTGGGAATATTATGAGATACTTTGTTTTATTTATCTTGGCATTTTTTGTAAATATAAGTTATTCTATTGATATTGTACCAATTAATAACTTTGATAGCAATCGGTATTTAGGTGATTGGTATGAAATTGCCAGACTACCTAACCGATTTGAAAAGAATTGTATTGCCCCAATTAATGCTAATTATTCAGTTAATCCAGACAATAACATGCAGATTGTTGTTGCTAATAAATG
>JAUPUP010000026.1 GCA_030917485.1 Pseudomonadota bacterium | reverse complement strand
TTGTATTATTGTTGGTGCAAACGGAACTGGCAAGTCTACAATTTTTCAGGTATTTAATTTTTTAAAGGATGCAATGTCTGATAATGTTCAGGTTGCCCTCACCAAACTTGGTGGCAATCTTGGGTTTAAAGAAGTTAGAAGCAGGAATGAAAGTGGTAGTATTGAAATAGTAATAAAATTTAAACCAGAAGAAAAAAAAGCTATATGTACTTGCAGACTGGAAATTGACGAAGAACATGGACATCCCATAGTAGTAAGAGAGATTTTATCATACCGCCGAGGTACAGGTTTTGCTGTAAAAAATGAGTTAGCTAATGTAACAGATGAAACACAGTTTGACCGTGAAGAACATATTTTAAAATCAAAAAACATATGGAATCTGAAGATATAAAAAAGATGCTTGGTGCTTTAGAAATAAATAAATTAGTCAAGTAAATTATTTTAAATAAGGATATTTTAACAAAATGATTAGATTAGTTCCACATTCTAAAGTGCAGCGAATGGAAAAAGATGTGCTGGTAACTCCACTAGATGATACTTATGTAATGTTGCATATAGAAAAAAGTAAATATTATAATTTAAATAATGTAAGCAGTGATATTTGGCAGCAATTAGAATGCCCTATTGCAGTTAGTCAGATAATAACTACACTATGCGAAAAATACGATTGCAGCCAAGAGCAGTGTTCTGAAGATACACTTAAATTTCTTCAACAATTATATAAACAAGATTTATTGAAAATACTTTGAGTATATTATAATTTTTAAAAAAATCTAACAAAACAACCGCTAATGAAACAATTACCATATAAACTAAAACTACTAATTGCTTGCCTGGAGTCATCTGAGCAGGCTTTGACAATTTTGCAACAAGCCCCACGACGAAAAATCAACTGGAATTTAATACATAAATTAATTATACGGCACCGCTTACATCATCAAGTATACAAAAATATAAAAAATCTTGAATTAGTACCATCAGCAATGCGTAATTCTTTAGCTGAATTATGTGCGCAAGATAAATTAAATTTGCTGAGTATTTGTGGTGAAACTATACGTATTACACGATTTTTTGAACAACAACAAATTAAATACTGTGTGGTTAAGGGCGTTGCCGTTGCCAAAATAGCTTATACTACTATTGATGAAAGATCGTGTAAAGACATTGATATTTGGGTTGATCCGGAACATGTTTTACACGCCTGTCAAAGTTTAACTTCACTCGGCTATGCTATCACCAACCCTAAATATGTATTAAAGGGGCGTAAATATACTTATTTTTCTAAAAATCGTCATGAAATTGCTTTATATAATGCCGAACGCAAAGTAGAGGTAGAACTACATTTTAAGCTGGATTATTTAGGAATTAATTACTTTAAATTTAATGAAGCGCCAATTTTATCAATTCAGATTAATAATAATCAAATAAATACGCTAGACCATGAATATCATTTTTTATATTTAATAATACACGGCTCAATTCATGCTTGGGTTAGATTACGTTGGCTATATGATATTAAAAAATACATTGACACTCAATTAGTTGATATTAAACAAGTAATTAGACTATCGTCCTCAATTAAATGTGAACATTTAGTATTTCAAACATTTAGTTTACTCCACCAATTTTTTAGATTAAATAACCCAGATGCATGTGCGTTTCTCGAAATCAACAACCCAGTTGGAGTAAGCTTAGCAAAAGCGGGGTATCAATTTATTAACGCCAATTACGAATTTAATACCAGGGTATACGGTAAAATGTTTTTTAAATACCGCATCTATTTGATTAAACTAGCAGTAAAACATGAAAAACTAAATGCTTTATTGGGCGACTGGTTTAAGCTGGATGTGCTATTTGAACGTATAACTTTGCCGGATAAAATATTTTGGGCATATTATATAATATATCCGCTGTGGGTTATTATGCGGCTCATTCAGCAAACACAACAGCACAAACGACAAAGGTCGAATAAGCGACAATTTTTTAATAGATCATCGGCAGAGGCTAATTCCCAAGTTAAAAAACTAAGTTTTTCTACCTGGTTATGTAAAAAAATATTTAGCCGCACAATGGGCGTCAATAAGCAAAAATAATTATGCAGTATTAAGACATCATTCGATATTAATGAGATAACTAATGGGAAAATGGTATCAATATATAAGGGCAATGTATCACTATAAACCTAAGCTACTATTTCTACTGGTTTTATTAATGCCACTTGTGGCTGTTTTGGATAGCATGGGTATGCTGTCTCTTATACCATTGCTTAATTATCTTGACATCAATAATATTAATGTCAATAACTCCAAATTGCTGCCGCATTTTTTATCTACCTTGCAACTCTTCCATTTAGATACATCACCAACAATTAATTTATTTATAATACTTGGATTCTATATTGTAATTGTTCTGGTTACTCTATCTTTGAGCTATATTCAGATGACTTTAGTAAATCAGTTCAAACAAGGATTTACTAATCACATTAGTAAAAACTTATTTAAAATCCTCATTAATAGTAAATGGATTCAGTTACTAAATGTAGAACATTCAGTAATCTCAAATTGCTTAACTAATGAGCTATTTCGTTTAAATCTATGTACTTTATTTATTTTACAATTGGCAACCACAACTATTATTTTGTTCATGCAATTGATACTAGCCTCATTAATTGCGCCAACCTTAACATTGATTATTATTATTGGTGGCGGAGTACTTTTTTTTGCATTATCTTACTTATCTAAACAAGCAAAATCTGCAGGGTGGCAGTTTAGTCAAATTTTTAAGCAACTAATTTTTTTAATTAATGAACAGCTTGGGCTACTGAAAGAAACTAAAATCTATGGCTTGGAAAATAAATTATTGCATGAATATAATCATTTACAGCAAACAATTGGAAAAAACTCGGTAAATAGTAGCCGCCTACAGAATATTAGTAATATATACTATAAAATTACAGCAGTATTATTTATTAGCGGTATTTTTATAATAGCAGTAGTGGTGTTAAAGTTAAGTATTGTTCAGCTAATCAGCTTAACGGTGTTATTTGCCAGAATTTGGCCTGGGGTAAACCAAGTTAGTAACTTAGTACAGAATATTGCCTATACAATTCCTGCTTACCAACAAATTAGAGAATTAGAAGAAAAATTATTAAAGCATAAATCTAGCCAAATCCAGACAATTGACGATAATCTTGATTTTAAACATGGACAAATTAAATTTGACAATATAACCTTTAAGTATCCACACGCAGCTCATCCAGTATTAGATAATATTTCCTTAAATATTGACTTTGGCACCACAGTCTTGTGTGTAGGACAGTCGGGTAGCGGTAAAACCACCCTTATTGATCTATTAATTGGATTACTTGAGCCAGAATCCGGGAGTATTACCGTGAATAAACTAACTTTGACTGATATTTTACCCGCATGGCAAAATAAAATTAGCATTGTCAGCCAAAACTTTTTTTTATCTGACAAAAGCATTCATGAAAACCTACTCTGGGGTTCTAGCGGCAAAACTGAAGCTGAGATTTGGAATATACTTGAATTAGTTGACTTAACCACAAAAATTTGTTCTCTACCCGATGGATTAGAAAGTAAAATTGGCAATAGAGGTATGCATTTCTCCGGTGGTGAATGCCAGCGCTTGGTTTTAGCACGAGCATTATTACGTGACCCTCAAATTTTAATTTTGGATGAAGCAACATCAGCATTGGACAGTATCAGTGAACAGAAAATTTATCAAGCATTGCAGAGGCTACATGGTAAAATTACAATTTTTATTATTACACACCGCTTATCCAGGTTATGTAATCCAGATAAAATAATTGTTCTTGATGCCGGAAAAATTGTTGAGACTGGTACATACACTCAACTAATGACACATCAAGGCAAATTTTATGATTTGGCAAACACAGCATCATTATGAATAAAATAAGCAAATTTATACAATTATCCCATAGCCATAAATTGATTTTTTTGCGGGGCTGGTTATTGCTCGGCTACGTGCGCATACTATTATTAACACTGCCATTTAAATATATTGCTAAATTGTGGCTAAAACCCGTATCCTCAGTAAACTTTAACTATCTAACTGTAGACGAATCAATTACTCAAGCGCAGGTAATTGGCAAACTAATTGCAGCAGCAGCTAAATATACCCCATGGTATTCAAAATGCTTGGCTCAAAGCATAGCCTGCAAAATAATTTTACGACGCTTTGGCATTCCGAATACTATCTACATAGGGGTAACTAAACAAGATAAAAAACTCACAGCACATGCATGGGTAACGGTTCACAGCCACATAATAAACGGATATAATCAAACCGACTATACTGTCATGACTCACTTTAGCGATGAGTAGGATAATCAAACTAATTACAGAGATCATCAGCATAGGAGCAGTAATATATAATTAGAACTTAAAGTCAATTATAATAAAAAGATGTCAAGAAAGAACCTAAATATACATGAAACAAATAATTAATGCAAGCGATTGGCCGTCTATTATTGTGGGACAACAACAGATTTTTTCACCTAATTCAAATATTTTAACCCAACTTACCCTTAACCCAAGCACTGAGTTTTGGACTACTACCTTTAGTGAATTCGCCTGTGTAATAATTAATATTATTGCTTTTGAAAAAAACTTTACACCTAAAAAAATACTTTTTGAATCTATTGGTGATGTTCAAGCTATACGCGATCATTTTGGGCTTGAGCCGTTTTTTTACTACAATGATCAAGATAAATTTATTTTTGCTAGCAATTTACCTTCTATTATTAAATGTTTAGGTTATACTCCACCGCTAAATTATACACAAATACATAATATGTTGACTAATTGTTGTATCCCATCTGCTACTTACAGTGATGAAACTAATTATATCGACATCTTTCGGGTAGAACCTGGGTGTATTCTCACTTTTTCCCCTAATAATATACTGGTACACAAAAAACGCTATTGGACATTAGATGGGGGCAGCAATTTTAATAATTACAATAATGTAATTCTTTATCCCAAATTGGAAGATTATCTAGAACATTTCAACCATTTGCTGCTAGAAGGAATCCAGTTACAGTGCATGGGAGCTAAAGCCGTAGCGGCTGAATTTAGCGGTGGATTAGACTCATCAACCGTGCTAACTGGAATTCAGCAATTAAACCTCATACCCGATTTATTTATGCATACAGCACCGCCAAATTCGAGCGAAATTGACGATAGCAATTACGCAAAAATTGTAATTGATTATTATAAAATCCAAAATATTAATTTTGTCGGGGCGCAAGACTTTAATTTATTAGACACAATTAAGGCAAATTCTCAGTTATTTGCTGGCACCCCAAGTTATATATTTCCAATTTGTGCAAATAATATTCATCAAGCTGTAGCCGACTCCAAACATACTATTTTATTCTCGGGGTTTGGGGGGGATGAATGTGTATCTAATCATGTGCCCATTTCTATTTTTCTGAGGGAACTTCTGGATAATAATCGACCAGTTAAGGCATGGCAGGAATTATATATGCACTATGTGGTTAGTCAGCAGCCTAACCTGATCCCTTCCACGATAAAAAGAATATTAACTATACTGAAGAATTGCCATCCATTTGCCACGCAGCTAACCTTGAGTATAAAGCAAAAATATCTTAACTCATTAATAAAAAAATTTGCGCCCCACAAACCAGAAACATTTTCTTTATTTAATGCTTTGAACTATCGTACAATTAGTGAATTGGAATATCAACAGCTCCAGGGCTCTATTTCACACCACATCCGCCACCGAGTTGAAGAAAGCGCTATAGTCGCCAAACATTACGGTTTTAGTTACAAATACCCTTTACTTTATCCACCATTAGTCGAATTTTATCACCGCCTGCCCCTATTTTTAAAAAGAGACCTCGGGGTAAATCGTCTTCTAATTCGCAACCATCTTGCCAAATATTTGCCCCAGGAAGTATATCAAAAACATCAAAAAATTGGCGGGATAATGCCAGCAACCATGAATAGAATTAAACAAGAATATAACCAAAATTATTACACGGCTGAATTTACTAACCTACCTTATGAAAAACAAGCAGCACAAATAAGGCAAAAATATTCAAATAACTTGCATACAATTCTTACCCAAAACATACTGCTCTATGGTCTAAAAAATTTTAAGCGTGGCTAATAATTAGAAAGTGCGACCGTCCTCGTCTAGAACCGAAACATTACCAATATATATGATTTAAAAACCACTGTAAATTTAAATAAGCGTTTATTTTATTTATTACATAAAATAAATATTAAGAGTAATACCCATCATTACTTTCCTGCTGCATCGCGCCTCCACCTTGTGTGAATTTACTACAATCAAGCAAATCTAAAACTGGTGGTGAATATTTCAACCTACCACCATTCGACTGATTATTCATCTTCAATTGTTCTAAATTAGAATTAGAAACTAAAGATGATGAAAAGAAATTAAGGATGTCATTATTTTGCATACCACATAAACTCCATAATTAAATTAACATAAAACTTTATATTTGCATTATTATATCACGTTTTAATTTTACCAGGATTTTTTAATTGATAATTTACCAGCTTTAACCTATAAAATTTATACCACAAAATTATCAATTTGGCTTAGATGGATATCAAAAAAGAAAAATTAAATTTTATAATATGATATAATGCCGATATATTTGATATTGTTATTTTTTCTTTTACAGTTGAATAACTTACAACTTACTTCTGTAACAACATAAAATATAATTAACTTTAATTAATATAAGAAAGTAATAAATATGAAAAAAAACATACGATTTTCTCAGTTCATTATTTTAAGCACCGCAGCTACTACTTTTTTGTTAAGCAGCTCATCCAACGCTGCAACAACAACTAAAAATACCAAAAATTATAGCAGCGCTAATCCATCCTCCGCAAAACTTAGCTTATCCGCCTACCAAAAAACGTTACGACATTATTCCAAGAACGCATCTTCCAATCAAGTACAGTCTACACTGGGTTACCAACAAACATTTTCTCTGGATGTCGCTACTCAGCTACAATCAGTTAATATCGAATGGTATAGCGATAACAGCTGTAATACATCTATCCCCAACCCAGTAGTTTTAGGTGGTGGCCCTACTACTTTTCAAGCAGGAACATGGACTTCAACTGACGGATCTAATTACGCCGTATGCACTCTATATAATAATACTAACACAGGACAATCAGGATGCAGCGGTATGCAAGTTGATGCCCTCGCCGGTAATCTACAATCAGTAAGGTACACCTACAATTACGCCATGGATGGTGGAACTCACCCAGAAGCATCTTATTGTATGAGTAATGTTGGTTTAGGTTATGAGGCACTGCTAGACTATAGCAATGGCGGTGCAGCTGCATGTACCAGTGGCAGTAGTTGTGGCTATTCCCAAGCATACGCAACCTTTCCTCTACCTGCCGTTGGTCCGGGAATTATCTTTTTAACTGCCGCAACATTTACAGGTAATTTGGGGGGATTTGCTGGCGCAAATGCTTTATGTGAGGCTGACACGGCTAAACCAGCAGCATATGCCACTGCCAGGTTCAAAGCTCTACTTGCAACAAATGAAGCAACTCACGCTAATGTACAATATTATAGTTTATTCAGTAGCGGTGCTGCAGTAGCGCCACCAGGCGACTATATTACAACAGCTACCGATGGTAATTTGGTTGGATTCTCTGGTAATCTGGATAGCGCAATATCCCCCAACCCGCCCACACCTGATTATTTAGCATGGACTGGGTTCACGCCTAATATGACGTCATCTTATGATGGATGGTCTGGTGGTGGAGCTACTAATGGTGGCGCTGCTAACGCTTGCAGTAGTGGGGGTAATCCTTGGACATCAACATCTGGTTCAAACACTGGGATGACCGGAATCTCATCTGTAACTGACGGCGCCTCTAGTACTGCAGATCCAACTCTTGCTTGGGATACAGCTAACTATTACACCTGTGATAATAGCACAACAGCACATCTATATTGCGTATCTCAATAGTTGTGAGCTAGTTAGTTAAACTCATACAACATAGCTAATCGAAAAAATAATATTACTTCGATTAGCTTAATCTCTTAATTTAAACAATTAGTTATCTATTAAAATGCAAGCTATCCGTGATACTTAAAGCTTAACGACGTGCTAGAAGAAGTCCCCCACTGATTCACGGAGCGAAGCGATTTTTTTATACAGCATTTATTTTTGAGGCAAAGTTTTAACAAAAATTAAATCCCATACTTTATGCCCCAAATTTATTCCACGCTTTTCAAATTTAGTCAACGGTCGATAGGAAGGACGCAACACAAAATCGCCAATTGGCGATTGATTAGATAATTCTTGGTTTTGACTAAGCACACTTAGCATATGCTGCGCATAATCTTCCCAGTCTGTGGCTAGATGTATGTATCCTCCTATTTTTAATTTATTGCATAACAACTGCACAAATTCAGGCTGAATAATCCGCCGTTTGTGATGACGCTTCTTATGCCATGGATCGGGGAAAAAAATATGAAATCCATCAATTGAATTATCCGCAATCATATTTTGTAATACTATAACTGCATCATGACGTATAACACGGATATTATTAAGCTCGTATTTCTCAATTAACATTAACAAAGACCCAACACCAGGACCATGTACCTCAATACCTAAATAATTATTCTC
>JAUPUP010000237.1 GCA_030917485.1 Pseudomonadota bacterium | reverse complement strand
CCAGCCTTAGCCTGTGCGAACAAAGTGAAGCGAGGGCAAATAACACAAATGTGCCTCGCCTTAGCGAGGATAACGACAAGGGACAATTTGCAAAAATTGCAGCACGCTAGTGATGGTAATCTCGTAGGAGTTAAGTTTGTGTTATTTGCCCTCGCTTTGCGGGGAATGATGCCAACTAACGTTTATCATGATAGGTGCGTCCAGCACCTAAGAATCACGGCGACCCTAGGCGCAAACACTTGTGTTTAGTGATTTGTTCATGATATTATTCAACCATGTTTATATAACTTGAAGTACCATTTTTATGGTATAATTATGCTATAATGAGTATATAAATGTGGCTAATTATGTGTGATTTTATGTTGTACGGCAATTCCACATAACTCTCACATATATACTCACATTAAATATATACATATTATCACAGGTGTAAAATGGACATTATTCAAGCTAAAAACACTACTACTCTAGCAGTAAAAACCGATAAGAGTGAAGACCGTAAAAAAGGACAAGAACGCCAAAAACGCATCATGAATCATCTCCATACTTGGGAGTATTCAACCATCAAACTTTTATCCCGAATTTTAAACATCGACTATAAAGTTAGCCATCGAAATGTCCAAAGCCTAATCAAAAAAGGTTATGCCCAAGAAGAGAAATATCTCAAGGTAAACTCCAACTATCTCATCATGCTTACCGACATGGGCTTAGCTAAACTCCTTGGTGATACCCAAATAGAAATCGACAACGAAAGCAACGAAACTAAAAAACAACGCTTGCAAAACCAGCTTGAACGCAATCAACTCCTTGAGATCACTGCCACCAGTATCGATAAAACCAATGTTTCGTTAATCAAACATAACCTTTATCTCCAATACTTCCACCATGAGATCAAACTCTCATTAATCACTAACGGTGTAAAAATTACTGGGATGTTAAACGAACGCCAGCTCATCGCAAAAACTCGCTTCGATCGTAAAAACATCGCCAAACAAGCTCAGTTAGACCTTATCGTTGCTAAAAAACAAAACCAACCTCAAGAAACTATCAAAAAGCTTGAAGCAATTGCCAGAGAAAAAGAAAACGACTACCGAACTCTAAAAGGCAAGCATTCCGACATCATCATTACAGCTTTGGAAAACAACAAACTCATCAGAATCGCTGTTGAACTTGAAATGACTCTTAAAAAAGACCGCGAGCTTGACCATATGTTCTACTACTACAATCAGAAGCTACAACCACCAACAACAAATGAAAAGCAAAACCAACAGCTTCATAGCGTAATCATCTGCTCACCAATGAGTCTAAACCCATATATTCGCTACTTTGAACAATCAGAACGCTTTGCGGTCCACAAATATAACGGTAAAAGCAATCGTTATGAAATAGTAGACTTTTTCACTATTGATGAAGAAACCAGAAAAAAAATCTCTTTTAGGAAGGTAAACGTAGATGACAGCATTATCTAAAAAACTTTTTGCAATAGTACTTATATGTTTTGCACTTGTAGGATGTGGAGACCAAGAAAAGATTAAATCACTTCAAGACCAACTAAACTCATGTCAAGCACAATCTAGCTACAACTATATTGCCTTGGCAAACAAAAAAGATGATTTTGAAAAATGCCTGACAATCAATAACAACCTTTACACATTTGTTGATTACAAAGGATCATTTTTAGACAAAACCGCTAAATTATTTACACAATATCCTTGGCAAAGTTTTGTTGGCGGATTAATTTTGCTTGTATTATCAATAATAGCAGGTTACGTTTGTATAGGACTATTATTGGAGTTGCGAAATGATTCAAAGCACAAAGAAGCCAAAAGAACAATTGAAGCCGCAAAAGAAGCTCAACAAGCTCTTTTAGACGCTCAAGACAAGCTATCACGCGCCAAAGAGGAGTTAGCAGCGATAGAGGCTCAAAAAACAACCCAGCTGAACGAAATTGCAGAGCTAAGCCAATACCAAAACCTTGATGCACTCCGCGAATCAGCTAAAATCATAGCGGAAGCTCACCAGGAAGCACAGAGAATTAAGGATGAACACATGATCAAAGTCAATAATCAAGTATCTGAAATCCAAGCAGAATTAAATCAAGAACGTGAAGAATTAAAAACCGAATGGGCAAAACTTCATGAGGATCGAACAGAACTCACTAAAAAAGAACAGGAATTCGAAGAAGTCCGTAAATCTATGATAGAGGATTAAGTATGATTTAAGCAAATAATTTATGGGGGCATGGGGGTTTGCTCGTCTAACCCCCATATAAACGAACCATTGGCTTAAAAAGTTGCTTATTCGCGGTTTTAATCTCAGTTCATCAACCTGCTTATCGCGCCTTAACAAAAACTAACGCACTTCGTTTGTTTGATGGCTTCATTTCTCAGCTAAAGCTATCGAAAGCAAACCATCTATACACAGTTAACTCACAAAATCTGTTAGTAACATTATTCAAGCTAACTTTTCTGGGGGTTTAAGGGGTGTAGCTCGCTATCTCTTACTTTAAATACTTAAATGTAGCGAATTAAGATTTATACAGGGCATGGGTCTAAGGGCGGGCTGACGACGAATGAGGCAGGGCGACATGCACTGTATTTTATTGAATTAGTTTATTATCAATAATGTAGTGTTCCAGCGTTATGTTTGCTTTGTAATTATGGTTAATTTATTGTTTTTTATTTTATATTTCCAACCTAACTTAGAAAATAAATCTGCCATTAATATTTTAACGTGTCTCTTAAATTCTACAATTGATAGTTTACTTCGTGATAACTGTCTTAAAAAATCCATTGTTAAAGGATAAATATTATTACTTGACTATATATAACTAGAGAGCTAGTAGGGATTCGCCTATGATTTTTTTTCGTTATGGTTTACAATTGAGTAATCACGATCTAAACGCTGAGGATTTTCTTTAGATGCTTGTCCAAATATTTTTAATAGTCCCATTGCTCTCCAGCTCTATTTGCCCACCTTGGGTTATGTTTATATATTGAACCAAGTCCAATGAACTTATTTAAATCTGCTTAATTTACAAAATACATCTTTCATAATTTCAACTCGCTATGTAGGCTGTACCAAAAACACCTATTTTTGGTACACTCAGTATAACCTAATATTAGCAATCGTTATCGAAGTTCGTTGGATTTTACATGATAACCCCTAATAGAGACTGTTTTTCAAGCTTAAATAAAACATTAGGACGAGGCATTTTCTACATTATTAAGATATTTATTAGTCTGGCAATTTCCGCTACAGGAGTGTCTTTATCTTTATGTAGAGTTTTTAATAGCTGTATCTGTTTTTCAGTCAATGATTTAGGCTGTCCGCCTCTAACCCTGCGTTAGTTCGCTCTTTTATGATGTCTTTTTCAAATTCAGCTAATGAAGCAAATATATGAAATATTAGTTCCCAGTTGGCGTTGTATTATCAATATTTTCATGTAATGACCTAAGTCCAATATGCCGTTGCTGTAAATCATTTACTATGGTAAGCAGATCTTTTAGTGAGCGATCCAAACGGTCAAGTTTCTACACCACAATTACATTATTTGTTTGAGCATATTCAATTGCTTCATGTAATTGTGGTCGTGCTAATTTTGTACCAGTAATTTTTTCTTGAACGATGCGTTCACACCCGACATTACTTAGCGCATCAAGTTGTAGATTTAAATTTTGATCTAACGTGGATAATCGTGCATAACCAATGTGCATTGCAAATATCCCCATTGTATAAAGAGATTTTTAAACTTTGGATTAGTTTTATTTATTAAGAAAAATAAATATTCTGGAGCGATATCTAAGGTACCATTTAACCAGGTAACTACACCCCATTCCTCTAATTTGGCTTTTCTAAAAAGTTCTTTATCTTTTAATGGTGCAAATATAGTTCCACTTTCTGGTAGATCTTGCAAATCAACTATACCTTCAGTACCATTATCAAACTGTAATGCTAATTTATAATCTTCGGTGTATCGACAAGATTTAACATGTAACATAATTATTACTCCAATGGTGTAATTGCTTTTAATGGTTCGCGTTTTTGCGCTAGTTTCCAATCCTTAAGTCGCTCTGTTCTATGTAATTTAACCCATTCAAAAACAAGATTAAGCGCGTGTCGCGGAAATTTATCCTTAATTACAAGATTATTAATATCTACAATGATTTAATATTCTCCGTATCGAGTATGGATGTGCGGTGGATTATGATCTCGCTATTGTATCATAATAATAATTTCTAAAAATCGTGATATCTCTGGCATAACACTTTTGTTAAAAATGTGTAAATTCTCACATAAAATCAAATAAATTTACACTTTGATTATTTTATGAGATATTTTACTATTTTACGATGTTAATTAGTCTTTTAATTTAAGAGCCTACAGTCAAATGAAAACCTTCAATCTATACACACTACATTTAACATCCTAAAATGTGCTCTACAAGCTTAAAAAGAGCTTATAATCGTGGTTTAATCTTTAGTTAAGTCAAATCCACATCGTGTTCTAATTATCAACTTTAAAATTAATTAAATAAATACGTTAATATTTACTGATAATATTTAATAACGCTAAATGTTAGGGGTGTAGCGGGCTACACCCTTACTTTTTATACATGACATGTGGCTAAGGACTGGCTGATTACGAATGAGGCATTGCGACATACCATGTAACACGATGAATTATTTTAATTTTTTATTAAAATGTAGTGTTCCAGCGTTATGTTTTTTTTTCATCTAGATTTATTTTTATCTATATATATTTATTGACATAAGAAGGACATAAGAAATGACATAGGGGTAATGTAATATGCTGAATTGTAATAATAATAGTTGATTTTTAATGTAGTGTTCCAGCGTTATTAACATGTAGTGTTCCAGCTGTACCGCATGTAGTGATACTTCAGAAAAATGTAGTGTTCCAGCGTTATCTTGCTATTTTAATGTAATGTTCCAGCGTTATGCATGTAGTGTTCCAGCGTTATTTTTATTTTGTAATTACAGTTAACTTGTCGTCTTTTATTTTATATTTCCAACCTAACTTAGAAGATAAGTCTGCCATTGATATTTTAATATGTCTTCTAAATTCGATAATGGATAAATTACTGCGAGATAATTGTTTTAAAAAGTCCATTGTTAAAGGGTAAATATTGTCACTTGAACTATATAAATGATATATCCACCTTGCTAATTGAGATTCTCCTATGATTCTTCTTTCGTCATGATTTACAATTGAATAATCACCGTCAAGGATCTGAGGATTTTCTTTAGATGGTTGTCCAAATATTGTTAATAATCGTTTATTAAACCTAATTTGAACTTCACCGTTGTCTTCATTTACTAATACATCATCAAGTAATGAACCAACATACCATCCTCTTGCTTTATTTTTGGAGTTTACATTGATTTCCATTTCTATCTGTCCACCTTGCAATCTTTTTAATCTATTAAATACAGTTTTTGCATTTGTTCCTGTTTGTGTCAGTCCTAATTCTTTTAGTATTCTGTATTTACTAGTAGTTAAAACATTATTCGATTGCATTATTTTTGCCATATACACAATAGTATCCCATGTCATTAAATCAGTTTGGTCTAGAGCTTCTCCACTATATTTAATCTTGTATTGTTCAAATGAAAATATTTCACAATTCTTCATTTCTTGTCTAGCGCCTTTTTTTACCATACCAAATAAAGCACTTCTAATAAATGCATTTGGTATCGGTCTTCTATCTTCAAAGACTAATGGTAATAATAACTGAACTGGCGTATTTTCTAACTCTTCATTTGCTTTTTTTATCAATGATTTTTTGAATTCGTCTATCTTTTTATCTAAATTTTTATTCATCTAAATGTCACCATAATATAAGAAAAATATATATTTTCATTATGTTTTTTATAAGTATCCGTCCCTAATTAACTTTTCTTTAATTGCTGCTAATATGTAAGATGATTTTGTGCCATGATGCCGAGATTCTAAAATCTGGTCCCATTCTAAAGGGAGGGGTACGAGTTTTGGTTTTATTTTCTTATCCACATTTTTTCTCGATTGATCTTCTACAGCAGAACCTGTTGCAAGAGCTGCAATGTCACCATAATTTTTTTTACTCATTTTAAAAATCCTTATATTTTTATTATATTTTAAATATGTTTTTTATACGTATCTGCTAATAATTTCTCTATTTCTACCGCTAGCAGTCTATATTCATTATCTCCTTTAGAGTTTGAAGAGTATTCTCCAATAGATAAGCCTTGTCCTACTGCATTTGCAATATCACTACGTTGTCTAATTATACTGTGAAATAGGTTAAAGTGTTGCGTAGAAATAATAAGATCTCTTAACTCATCAAATCTCTTTATATTAGGTAATACATTACTGATAACTACATGAGCTTTAATTGTACCCCCAGATTTACTTGATAAATCCTGTAGTACACTTTGGAAATTCATTAATCCCATAACATCAATAGTTCTATCTGTTGTTGGAGATATTATTAAATCCGACATTAATAATACCGCTCTAGTTAAATTAGTATCTGCTCCAATAGTATCAACTATGAATAAATTGTTTTCATCGCTATCTTTATAGATATTCTCCAATTGAGGTATACTGGTGATTGCCATAGACTTAAAAGAGTTTGTTTTTTTTGACCTAATTTTATTTAGCTGATATGTTGACTGTTGCACATCAGTATCTACTAATACAGGATTATATTTAGCTAAGTAGTACATTAAATTCATTACTATGGTGCTTTTAGATACACCGCCTTTACTTTGCGCAACTGCTATAATCATTTATAAAATCCTTATATTTTTAATATATATTATATAACATAATTATAAATTATAGCATATAGCAATGTTCAATGATTTATTTTTTAATAAAAAAAAGGACACTTAATAGTGTCCCAGTGAAATTACAAAAAATCTTGTAATCAATAATATTGCTTTAATTAAAATGTTTTAGCCATTCTAATTAATATTTACTTTATATTTTTCTTTAATCTCTGGCCAATAACATGACAGAAAATCCAAGTTAACGTAAAAATTACATAAGCAATTTTGTGTTCATGGTAAATGGTGAATTCCCAGATGAACATTGCCAACATAGACAATTTTCTGATTAGATCCAAGATCCCGATTAAAGGTCTGGTGCTGAATACAAGTTTAAATATTCGTGTTAATATATTAATTTGATTTTTCATGATGAACTCCTCTAAAACATAACATTAATAATATATTTGAGCAGAAGTTTTGACGAAATAATGAACTAAAAATAGAATAACTAGCTGATTTTAGCTATAAAATAAATATGGTCTGGTTTTAGATAATGACTAAGTTGGTGGTAGTTGTGGGGCTTTAATGCAAAAGTCCTTGCTTGCTTTAATGCAAACAAGAACTTCTAAAGAACACTAATTACTATCTACTAGCTGGTTGTCCTGGAATGTAGTTATTCTAAACTGCATTATTAAATCTGTCAAATTCATTTGTTAGTTTAAGATTTTGCTGCAATCAACTTCGTGGTCTTTCAGTTTATCGCTACTAACATCGCCAGGTAGCGTATTTTGGTAGCTAAAGCATTTCTGGAAGTTATATAATGAGTCCTAAAATTAGGACCAGTAACAAAGAAACAAACTAGCCCTTTTGATAAAATATACTACTCTAAAAAAGGTTTAAAAATGGCTAGAAAAACAAATTACGATAAAGGTTTTAAATTTAAAGTTGCCTTAGCGGCTTTAAAAGGCGATAGAACTTATGATGAAATCGCCACTGAATTCAATGTTTCCAAGTCTTTAATTAGTAAATGGAGCATTGAACTCCAAAAAAATGGAGCTACGGTTTATAGCAAAGAAAATAAATCTAATTTGCAGGAAGCCAATGAACAGAAGCTTTACCAGCAAATTGGTCAACTAACTATGGAAGTTGACTTTCTAAAAAAGTTCCAGAGCAAATTCGCGAAATAGATCGCCGTGCGTTTTTGCATAAATACCGTGGATCAAGCAAGCTTAGCATGCGTAAACAATGCGAGCTTTTGCAAGTAAGCCGGAGTAGCTTTTATTATGAGCCACGTCCGACTGATGATCAACAGCTTATTGATTTAATTATTAAAATATGGACAGAAGATCACAGTAAAGGATACCGTATGATTACACACGATCTTCGAACCTATTATAAGTTTTTAGTTAATAGCAAGCGAGTGCGCCGGCTCATGCTCAAAATTGGGATTAAAGGCATAATTCCTAAACGCAATTTAAGCAAGAATAAAAAGCCACTGTATAAATATCCGTATTTACTGAAAAACCTGATAATTAATCAAGCTAACATGGTGTGGTCGACGGACATTAGCTATGTTAAATTGCCATCTGGATACATGTACTTGATTGCTATCATTGACGTATATAGCCGTTGCATCTTGGGCTATGAAGTTAGTAACACTTTGGATACTGAGCCTTGTGTCCGTTGTTTGGAGCGTTGCATTGCTAAATATGGTGCTCCAGTAATTATGAATACGGATCAGGGCGTTCAATATACCAGTCACGAGTGGATAAACAAGATCAAAGAGCACAATATCCAAATATCAATGGACGGCAAAGGACGCTGGGCTGACAACGTCTGGATTGAGCGCTTCTGGCGCACTATCAAGTATTGCAGCATCTTCATGCACGGAGTTGAAACGGTTAAAGATCTAAAAGCTGAAGTTAAGAAGTTCGTAAAATACTATAATGAGCGACGCCTTCACTCTTCGCTAAATTACCGACCGCCGACGAGTGTCTATACACAAAGCAACGCTACTAACGATGGTCAATTTGTACAACTTTGCTGTTCAATTGCAGCACATAAAATTAAAAAGGAGAAAGCCCGAGTCAAATACGAAAAACGAGCTAAACAAAACCATACGAAATACGCGGCTTAGTTTGTTTCTTAAAATAGTTAATTAGTGGTCTTGACAAATGGGCGCATTATATTATAGTCTCGTCTTATTTCATTATTAGATGGTTTATTACTTTCTAATATTTCAAAGAAAGATTTAGCTTTTTTATATGTTAAAGTTAAATCAGCAGTGAATGATGATGTTGCCATAAATACGTATCCTTGAATTGGTTTGTTTATGCGAACTGGCTATATTAGTACGTTATTATACCTCCCAGCTGTTTCGATTATGTGGCTTGTTTATTTGCACAGCAAAGCAATTCACATTAGTTGTTAGCGTTGAAAAATGCTGAAAATAGCTTGCAAACTGAACGCGTTCTGATTCAAACTATTTTCTTGGTTAAAAGCTGGTTACAACATCAGAAAATACAACGTTTTATTTAATGTTGTATCTCATAGAAAATTATTCAGAAATAAATAAATCTGGGGTTTGGGAATGGAACCACTTTTAGGGTTATTATTTTAGAGATTCCCATAGCGTGTTACATGTAACTTAGATATACCAAGGTTTTGCTACAAATTCCAAAAAAATCTGCGGTTTGGGAATGGCACCCCAATAACATGACAGAAAATCCAAGTTAACGTAAAAATTACATAAGCAATTTTGTGTTGGTGGTAAATGGTGAATCCCCAGATGAACATTGCCACCATCGACAATTTTCTGATTAGATCCAAGATCCCGATTAAAGATCTGGTGTTGAATACAAGTTTAAATATTCGTGTTAATATATTAATTTGATCTTTCATTATGAACTCCTCTAAAACATAACATTTATAATATATTTGAGCATAAGTTTTGATGAAATAATGAACTAAAAATAGAATAATTAGCTGATTTTAGTTATAAAATAAATATGGTGTGGTTTTAGATAATGACTAAGGTGGTGGTAGTTGTGTGGCTTTAATGCACGCAAGGACTTCTAAAGAACACTAATTACTAGCTACTAGCTGGTTGCTATGGAAAGTAATTATTCTAAACTGCATTATTAAATCTGTCATAATGTTAATGAATTGAATGAGGAATAGCTAAAACACCAATTTCTGGGGATGGGCTAAAATACCCAAGTTGAAGATTGAAAATAAAGATCTGCAACTTCAAAAGGATCAGAGCCAAGCCAAGTTGGAAAGAGTTATTACAAAGCTGAATAACCTGCCGTGCGCCTTAAAAGTAAGCCTATCTTACCAGTGGAGTAACAAATTAGTTAAATGCAGCAAAGTAAATTTAAAGAGGCATTGGAAGCAATAAAGGTTGCATTAATAGAAAAAAGTGAGTTGAATTTCCAACTCACTTTTTTAGCAAACTAGTAAATTTACCACCAGCCTGTACCAACCACATTGGCTTTGGTTACAGGTCCGTACCATATATTCCAGATGCCCCAGTTATTTTGATATGAACCATTACTAGACATATAAATGCTTTGATTTGGATTATTCAAAAAGCTTATTATATAGAATGAATTCGAGGACCAATTTTCGCTCATAATCCCCCACGAAATTACCTCATTCCACACGACAGGAATATTTGATTGACAAAACTGTACTCGCTGGCCATTTGCAGCCTCCAGGTTTACAGTTTCTAAGCCGGAAGCGCATCCAATTGCGCCAAAATTTCCTGCAAATCCATTATAATTTCCGACCGCCATAGTATAAGGTACAATCAGATTATCAAACCCTGATAACGTGGATTGCAGATTTATATATTCTTCCACCATGGTAATTCCCTGTGAACCTTCATAGGTAAAACTTCCATGAGTGTCTTGTCCATAATTAATTGGGTTAGGGTCATTGAGAAAAGTCTTAGAAAATAAATTGCTATTGGTTGTGGAAATAGGTATCACACTCATACTGTCACCGCCTTGATACATATCGGCGCTTGTTATTAATGTCCAGTAGCCCCAATCAGCTACGGCACAATTATTACCAGAGAATGCACAAAGTGAACTATATCCATAATTAGCATAAGGGAAGGAATATGCACCTGGATTAATACCAAATATGGATCCTGTTGGCGGTGAATTGAACTCATCAACAATACTCCTAGCGCTGGTATTGTTATTTTTCCAATAATTACACATCAGATATTGGGTTGCCTTACCAGTTGGACTATTAGCTGCACTAGGTTGCCAGAAATATAAATCTCCAGTTAAATCACCGAGGGTTTGTCCAATTTGACAGGCGTATAAGTTACTTGACACATTACTAGCCCTGGTCAGCTGATTATTGCTGTTTATAAAATATGGCTGCAAAGTATTATTATTCCATTCTCCATTATTTACTGGTTGACCATTTATGTCAGAATACATCATTGGACAGCTTTGGCTATTAATGGCTTGGCTAATATTGTTATTATAAAGACCTGGGTTTAAAGCATAACTTTGGGTCGCAGATTCACAACGGCTTTGATCGATTAAGCCCTTATATTGATAAAAAACCGCTTGGTTCTTATAACTATTTCCAGGTAGGAGTGATAAAGCACTCTGTACCTTTGAACCTAAGGTTTGTACAAATGACTGATTAATTTGTGCGGCTTCACTTGCTGAGGTTGTCTGTTGGGTGAATTGGGTTTTGCTAGCTGGTAGATTTACATAAAAAATTGCACCAGATTCCACTAAAGGATGTTGCATCACGCTTGGTTTATCACTGATCATATAAGAAATGGTATTATTAAATAGCACATTAATTCGAGCGGCATAAAGTTTGGCGAGTTGATTCTGGGCATCATTATAGGCCGCAACCTGTGTTTGCGTTGTAGCAGTACTACTCTCTGACATTACTGCATTATAATTATAATAAGTTCCTGCCACCTGTCCTAGTGATGGAATCATTAAATTCGGCATTGATGATGTCGTGTAAGCATAAAAATTCATTCGATTAATCATCCACTCGATTGTATAACTTTGTTGTAATGCTTTTAGTTGTGACAAATAGATAGCCGCTATGGTATCATTGTACTGGTCAAATAATGGTGCGACCGTAGGGTTGGACGTACCGTCACCATTCGCTTTTGAAGCCAGTGCTATGGGTAGCTGTGCCATGAAAGTATTATTCAGTGATTTATAGGTTTGAATTAGTGCTGAATTGGAATTAACATTCACCTGAGTAAAACAATTGTTGCTACAGCCAACATTTAAGCTGCTCCCAGAAATATTTTGTACTGCGTTTTGAAACCCAATAGCATAAGCAATTGAAAATGTTCCAACTGCCAAGCGTGGAAAAACTTGGCTAGCCATAGTTAGTAGGTTTGCACCAGCTACTGGCACGCCATTGTTAGTTAACCCAGCCGCATCCATTAATTCCTGATATACACCATTGGATACAAACTGTCCCTTTGAGCCACCGCCATCAATATAACTATTAGCATCACTTAAGGACTGTTCATAAAGACCTGTGAATTGCTGTGCTACCGCAACGTTTTGTTTATAAAACTCATTTTGCAACGTGAGAACATTCTGCTGAAGTTGTGTAATTTGGTTATCCATGTAATTAATCTGGTTGGCAATCTGGGTTTCTAGAGAGGATATGCAGCTCATGGTGTCCGCCGCAGTTGTATCTGTAGTGCTACCAGCGATAGTTGCAATACTGGTTCCAATAGTCATAGCAGCACCCATTTCAGGACCCATGAAATTCGCGAGTCCGTCCGCCACGCTATACGCGGTACCAAGAACCTCACTAAACACACCTCCATCATTAGAACCATCGCCCATCAATGGTGCACATTGGGCATTATTAAACGTAAAAGTTTGAGTCGTGGCATTTAATGCTTTACTTGACTGCGTTGCTCGGGAAATAGGGTAGTTACGATGATGATGATCAATTTTATTATAGCGAATTGGACCAGCAACTGCTAGAGCATTGGTTGATTCATCTACTTCACCTACTGGTGGTGCCACTTGCTGAGAGCTGGAACCTGCTTCTGAATTTGTTCCAGAACCACAACCGACTACGAAAGTGCCACATAAAACTGTCAACAGTTTTTTAGCTGTGTTTTCATGTTAATATTCCTCTAATTAAAAAAAATTTACTGAAAGTAAAGTTACAATTGAATCAAATAAATCTATGGTATAGATATTACTCAAATAAACACTCTATTGAATCCTCAATAGCCAATTTTAAATTCAGCTCTCTATATGTGGACGCTTGGATTAGCTATTTCAGATTTACTTAGATATATCTAATCTGGTTCAGATTTATTTTCAATCAATGTAAACCAGTTTATTAATTTCAATATCTGCAATTCTGTCACAAATTTATTGCGTTTAGCTTCTCTGCGTTTTTTGTATTATACCATGTTTTTTATATGTTATTTCAAGTCAGTTGAGCTTATTATAAAAGTAACTCTGTGCAAGATTTGGAGCTAAAGCATTAAGTAATTCTTTACCATTTGCATCAGGATTAAAACGTTTTGGTGCCATATGAAAAATATCTAATTTTGTATCAATATATTATAAGTACATCTGTAGCCTGAATTATTTTATGAAGTCATCAGGTAATGCACCTCTGCAGCTATTTTGAATATAGTTTATTATTCGGTAATAATATGCTTCTAAATTATTTGATAGCCAATAAAGCAGATACTAAATAGCTCGTCTATTACTTGCAGACGTAATATTAACTCAGAATGTTATTACTCATATGTACTATCATGGAATTTATGAGATGCATTTTTGGAATCTTTGTGTGTAAATTCTTATTTATGTTGTCTATATTTCTAGGTACGCTGCAACACGTGACAATAATCTCTGCTCATACAATGATAGATAAAATCAATGAATGATTGCTGTCGTGGTGTAACTATTTTGTGGGTAACTAAATAAAAATCTATTTCAAATGCGCTCCATTCAGGAAGCACCTTAATTAAGTTTTCTTTTTCAATATCACGAACACAAAGTGAATCCCAAGTCCCAAAGATAAAATCAGACTCTAACCCGATTCTTCTTAAATGAAGTGGATTGTTTACTCTTATAGAGACGTTAGATGTATCTACTAAAAACTCTTTATTTGTCTTATTGTTTTTTAACACTAAATGATTTAGTGGGTTCTTATTTACATCCATGGTGCCAATTATTTTATGGTTAACTAACTCCTCTGGTTCTAATGGTATACCGTATTTAAGTACATATTCTGTGCGGCAATATAGATATGCGTATTCTGTTCTCAGAAATCTATTTTCAAAATTTGGGTTATTTATAGGATTTACGGATAAAACTATATCCGTATTATCAGTTGGCCAGTTTGTAATGTTTATTGTAAAGTCCATGTTTAATTGAGTATTTGGATTCAACTTAATAAATTCATCTAACACAGGACAAATGAGCTCATATGATATTGCGGCTGACATACTAACATTCAGAACCCCAGAACTTTTATTTTCTTTGCTATTTTTATTATATGTATTTAAAACTTCTTGAGTATAACTAGATATATGTTTAAATTGACAATATATATATTTCCCAAATTTCGTTGGTTTAAAACTCCTAGATGTTCTAGTAATTAATGATTTACCCAAGGTATATTCTAAATTCATTATATGTTTGCTTACAGTAGAAGCTTTCATATTTAACAATTCGGCGCATTTTTTAAAGCTTTGAGCATCGTATAACTTAATAAACAACGCAATATCATCCAACATTTTACACTCCTATTTATTTTATATAAAGATTACTATTACAATATGATATAGGTGGTATCTTAATACAAAGACTCCCTAAAATGCATTTCATAAATTCGATTATTGTATATGGGTACTCATCTATTATAAGGGGTTCCATGCGTAAACCGCAGATTTTTTTGAAA
Source organism: Pseudomonadota bacterium (assembly GCA_030917485.1). Taxonomy (GTDB): domain Bacteria; phylum Pseudomonadota; class Gammaproteobacteria; order Burkholderiales; family UBA11063; genus Aquella. Next base: position 1,581 of record JAUPUP010000237.1, on the reverse strand, counting down.
CTTGCTGAAATACATTGATACTGCTGTATTTAACGTATATAAATTTTAATAGTTGATAGTTAATTTATTACTTCAAATGCCATTCTTGTAACACATCAACCTCTTCAAAACCTAATTTTGCATACAATGGTTTACCCATTGTAGAAGCATACAGGACAGCGTTATATAAATTTCTACTTTTAGCTAATGAGATACATGCATTAACTGCTGCCGTAGCACAACCGTTGTGACGATATTTTTCCAGTGTACTCATTGCATATACTCCAGCTGTTTCCTGACCACAATAAACCATAGCTGTACCAGCTGGTTGATTATCATACATTAATAAGAATGGAACACAGCCAGCAAAATTTATTAGTGGATAAAAGAATTCTTTAAATTCATCATGACTACAGCCAAATGTTTGTATAGCTGTTTCTGTCCATACATGTAGTTCGATCTCGCTCTTTGGGATTATGACTTTAATATTCGTAGAGAACTCAGAAATTACGTATTTATTTAAATCCAAGACCATTTCTGTACTAATTGCTTCATCAAGGACAAATCCTTCTTGTACTAAACTTCCTACATCATTACCTGAAGTTAGCCAAGTAAAATCTGCACTTTTATAAAATAGCTTTACTTTTTCGATATTTGATACGCTCGGGTTACCCCATGTAAAATTTACAAAGTTAACAGATGAAGGGGCAATAAGAGCAAGTAAATCGTTGTCTTTTAAAAGATTCCAGCTTTCAATGCCTACCATTTCTTGTAAAATTTCTTTGAAATTCTGCTGCTGTAGCCCTTTGTTGTATTTGGGTTTATATACCATATTATTTTTTCCTACTAAAAGTTTAAATGGTAAACGGTTATCTAAACTAATTTTTGATTAAATATCTGCTGCTAATAAAGTGGAGTAAATTAGAACGAGATACATCCATAATTTTAGCTATGGATGACTTTGGGATATTTTTGTCTAATAATATTTTAATTTCAGCTTCTTTGCCATCAAGCCTAGATTTACCAATACCTTTTGGTCTACCAAGGTTTTTACCTTTGCTTTTGGCTGCTTGCAACCCTTCACGAGTCCGTTCTGATATTAAGTCACGCTCTATTTCCGCAAATAGTCCAAACATTGTGACCATCATTTTAGTTTGAATATCTTGTTTTCCATTTAGTTGAATATTCTCTTTAATGGCAGTAAAGCGAACTTTCAATTTTATTAGTTCGTCTATCAGCTGTATAATTTGACCAACACTTCTACCTAAGCGAGACAACTCACTAACTAGCACTAAATCTCCAGACTCCACTGTAGAAAATAATTGCTCTATATTTCTTTCCTTCATACTTTTACGAGATGAAGATTGCACCTGAATAAACTGATCTATTTGCAGGTGATTTTTATGAGCATAATCTAAAATCGCTAATCTCTGGTTATTTAAATCTTGTCCAGTTGTCGAAACTCGTAAATATGCAATAATTTTCATATTAAAAATATACCTGTCTAATAAAATGTATAATGCATACTTATTTAGTGATAATTTAGATAATAAATATCGATAGATTTTATGGCCATATATTGACTATGATAACGAACGTTAT
>JAUPUP010000025.1 GCA_030917485.1 Pseudomonadota bacterium | reverse complement strand
TAAAGAAACGGGTAGGAACGCAACTTATCCGATAAGAAAGGTAACAATGATTAAACAAAATGGAGGTACATATGTCGAAACAAATTGACAACATTCCTCCCTCTACCCTAAAGGGTAGGGGTTTCCTTGTGGAGGTTCGATGAGAGAGAGCGATTTTGATGATAATGGTAGTGAGGCAGGTAATCACGCTGCAATTGACAAGCTGATTAATTCCATTGAAGAAAACACTTTAACGGTTCGTGATGCTGCCTTAACTAACTCAATAATGGAAACTGGTTTTACAAACTCATTAAAAAAAACAACTGATTCAATTCTAGACTTATCAAAAGTGTTAAAAGACACTGCTGCAGAACAAAAAAGAATCAGTGAGAAACAAGATAAAAGTACAGACAAAAGTAAGGGTAAATTTTCTGAGGATAAGTTAAATTCAATGAACTCAACATTGTCGCAAATGTTGAAAATCATGAGTGATAGTAAAAAGTCGCCAAGTGATAATAAATCAAATACATCACAACGTGCTGGTGTTATACAAGTTAAACCACAGCGTAGTAGTGAACCAGAGATTAAAAGTAGCATGATTCAATCATTACTAAGAAAATTGGGTGTAGAATCTGAAAAACCTAAAATAGTACAAAAGCAAAAAGAAAAAGTTGGGACACCGCGTGACATATATAGCCAACGCAATAATATAAAAAACCCAAGTAAGGAAGCACTAGAAGTTGAAAGTAAAGTAGCGAATATTGATACCACTTCGTCACAAATATTGGAAATAATGAATGACGAATATGAATTACAAAAGAAGATTGAAGATAGAGAACTAAGGGCTAAAGAAAGAGGAAAGGGTGTATATAAAGCCAAAGATAACACTAAGCCAGCACCTATGAATAAAATAGCTACAAACGGTGGCGGGGGTGGGTTAATTGGTGGTTTATCAAAAATGCTAGGTTTAGGTGGATTGCTACCGATGCTCACAGGTATGATGAAGAAAATTATATTTGCACCATTTAAGTTATTAGGTAAAGTGGTAAAGTTAAGCTATAATCTTCTACAACCATTAGTTAAAATAATGTTAAAAAGCGGGGCAAAGCTACTTACATTAGTTGGTAAAATATTTAGCCCTATTACGAAGTTGCTAGGTAATATTGGTGGTAAATTATTAGCTAAGCTAACACCAATTTTTAGTAAAATAGGTGGTGTTTTTAGTAAAATTTTTAGCCCAATTACAAAGTTTTTAGGAAACATCGGTGGTAAGTTATTATCTAAACTAACACCAATTTTTAGTAAAATAGGTGGGGTTTTTAGTAAAATTTTTAGCCCAATCACAAAGTTTTTAGGAAACATCGGTGGTAAGTTATTATCTAAACTAACGGGTGTTTTTGGTAAAATGGGTGGAGTTGTTATAGTTAAGATATTCAGTAAATTATTTAGTAAACTACCAATGTTAGCTGCAAAAGCGCTACCTAAATTATTAGCTGGTTTAAATATTGTTGGCGATATAGTAATGGCATTATCACTTATATGGAAATACATAAGAGGTTTCCTTTTAGATTGGACTAAGGATAGCCCTATACTACATAAAATAGTAACAATGCTTGATGATATAATTATGCCTATATCCGATTTCTTTGACCACTTAACTGATTTAGTTGTAGGTATCTTTACGGGTAATGGTGAAGCCGTATGGGATAACATCGTTAAGATGGGGGAAGATTTACTAAAATTAGCTATGGGAGTATTCCAGCCACTCATAGATGGATTTGATTCACTTACTGGCGTAGTTAAAGATTGGATAAAAAATAGTCCTGTTGCACAAAACCTATTAAATGGCATTGAAGCTATATTTGCACCCATTAAAGCAGTAATTGATTGGGTTGTTGAAAAAGCAGGTAAACTCGCTAAATGGCTTGGTCTTGATAAAATGGTTGATGAGGCAAAAAAAGGTCTGGCAGTGGCTAAAAAAGTTGCTACAGAAGCATTAGCTAAAACGGCTGCGGCTACTAAAGCTGTAATAGTGAATAGTGTTAACAAATTAGGTGATGCAGCATCTGACAATGTGATTGAACCAATTGGTAGCTTTGTGCTAAAAAATTTTAAAAGTAAAGACGCAGCAGCAAATGAGGCTAAAGTATTGCAAGCTGGTAAAAACGCAGGTTTAAGCGGTACTGCATTGGCTAATTTCATGGCTCAAACAGATTCAGAAAGTGGCTCATTTTCTAAGACTACAGAAGGCTTTAATTATACTAGTTTGGCTAAATTAAAAAAAGCATTTGGAAATCGTTTAGGTAATGATGAGGAGTCTTCAACATACCTTAGAAATCCAGAAAAATTAGCACATAAGATTTATGAGGGGCGAACAGATTTAGGTAATACCACAGCAGGAGATGGTTATAAATATAGAGGGCGTGGATTCATTCAATTAACGGGCAAATATAATTATGAAAAATATGGTAAGCTTATTGGACAAGATTTGTTAAAAAACCCAGATTTGGCGGCACAGCCTGATATTGCTGCAAAACTAGCTGCAGTATATTACAAAGAGAGTGGTGCAGCAGGTTTAGCAAACAAGGGTGATTTGCATGGTGCACGATTAAGAGTTAACGCAGCAGGTCTGGAAGAGGCTAATATTGCAAAGTCAACCAAACAGTATGTAGATAAACTAGCTAAAACTGAGTGGGTTCCAAGTAAGCTACCTGATGTAAAAACCGCACCTGTTACACCTGATGTAAGGAAGCCTGCTGCACCTGTTACACCTGATGTAAAAAAACCAGCAATACCTGCTATACCAGCCAATCCATTAACTAGTCAAGAAAAAGATTTAGCTAAAATGCGTGGTATTACCGATACTAATGTTGCAATGACTTCTGCACGAGGGGTTAAATTCAATAGTGCTGGTGAAAGAATAGGCGCAGATATTAAGCCAGTAGAAAAACCTGTTGCCAACGTTGCAATGGAAAACATTAAGGAAATACCTAAAGTGGATAAAAACGCTCAAGCTCAGACAGCGTTGCTAAGTGGAATTAATAACAATACTGCTGCAACTACAATTAGTAATTTTGGTATGGACGAGTTACCACACTCTGATACATTACTAGCAGCAATTACAGGCAGAGGGGCTTAAAATGACAGATTCTTTTTCAAGCAACACAAGTACAACTGGCACAACTAGTGGGTACTATGCTAAATTAGGTGTTAATCCTAAAGAGATTTTTAATAATTCTACATTTAGCCAAATACTGGGTAGCGATGTGAGAGCTAGTGACTTTATCACTATCACGACAGGCGACTCAAAATATGTACCATATACTACAACTATTGTGGGCATTATCACAGATGATGCCCTAACAATGTCTTTTGGTAGTAACTATACTAGACCCTTTGAAAATATCTTGTCTAAAGCGGTAGGTGGCTTGGACAATAAGGGGGTGGTAGGTAGAGCCTTTGGTGTAGGGGCATCTGTTTCTTCTGTGATGGGTACACCATTGTATAATAAAAATGCAATGATTCCTATTTGGCAATCACCTAAAGTTAATAATTATGAGTTTAAATTTACATTAATAGCAACATCTAATCCAGAATTACAATTGGAAGTACCGTTGTTATTGCTTAGTCGAATGGTATTGCCTAGGTATAAACAAGCTGGCGTTGTGGGTGTTAGCACACCTGGACCGAAGTTGGATTTATCTGCGGGTGCTGATAAAGTCTCTAAATTAGTTACAGACTTTAGTATGGATGATTTAAATACAGATGGTTTAATCAAACCAGATGGTCCAATTACAATCCAATATGGCGGTGTTGCATTATTTGAGAATTGCATTATAGAAAATGTTGTATGGACAGTTCCAAATACTCGCACACTTAGTGAACCTAGTGACTTCGATACATATTTAAATGCTACAGAGGGCGGTGGTAGTGGTAAAATACCATACTATATGTGGTCTGAAGTTACCATTACAGTGATACCTTATTATCCACCACAATATGAGGGTGACGCTGGTAATAATTTGGGTAGTGTGAAATTATTCACATCGGATAGCATTAGCAAATATACAGACTATATGTAGGAGGTTATGTGGCGGATTTTAGAGAACAAATAAATTACGAGATTAATCTTTATTAAATGATGCTCAGAAATCATTTAATAAAACTAGTCCCCGTTCAGAGTAATCTGTTCGAAAAAATGATTTGGTTAATTGCTGGAAACTCCTAAAGCTCTAATCTCCTATAATCAATAGGGTGCGAAAGTAGAAACAAGAATTAGAGATGGACTATGGTTAAATCCTAAAGTTCGATTACAAAAATGGACAATCAGCAGCGAAGCTCGAAAGAGAACGTTCAACGACTAGAGTCGGTAAGACTCGTAGCACTAAGTAGTGCGAAATGCCAAACTCCAGCTAAATTAACGGCTGGATGAAGATATAGTCTGGACTAATGCGAAAGTATTAGATGTAAGTTAAGTAATTGATATACTTATTCTTACTGCTATAAATTAACGACTTATAGTGAACACGATTAATTTATTATCAAAATAAACGACTTAATATTTGACAAACGGCATTAATGTGTGGTATAATAATTACCTTATATTAATGAAAGGAATTGTTAAATGTTAACTGGATTCAAAATCAGAATCCATCCGACTAATGAACAAATTAAGAAGTTCTGCCAGTATGCAGGAACTTCACGGTTCATGTATAATTGGAGCTTGAATAAGATTAAAGAAGCTTACGATGCTGGAATTAAATTTAAAGATATTAAGTTAGCGAATCAATTAACTGTAATTCAAAAAGAAGTAGAAGAACTAAAATGGTTGTCTACTATCCCACGAAAAGTTAAATGCATAGCAATAGAAGATGCTGAAACAGCATATAAAAACTTCTTTAAAAAGCAATCTAAATATCCTAAATTTAAGTCTAGAAAGCGCAGTAAGTTGTCTTTTAGTTTTCATAACAATGCTATTTTGGGTAATGTGCCAAACTTAGGTAAAGTTAAACTCAATAAAAAAGATAGATTAACTAAAGAGATTGCTGATTCTCATGTAGCGACTAGATTAAATATCTCATACGATAATAAGTATTGGTATTTATCTGGTGCTTACGAAAAAGAGTATGAATTAATGGAATTAACTAATTCCTCGCTAGGAATAGACTTAGGTTTAAAAGACCTTGCTATAACAAACGATGGGAC
>JAUPUP010000236.1 GCA_030917485.1 Pseudomonadota bacterium | reverse complement strand
AACAAGTACATGAGGATTGCAACTTTAACTGTATGACACAGTTATCAGTGATATAGGCTGAGCAGTAACAATAATTAGCTAAATTGATTAGTTTTATATGGGATATAATAACGTGTTGCTACATAATAAAACTACACACCAGCATTATTTTAACATAATATTTGCTGCAAATAAATCTTATAAGACAAGTCTTATAAAAATTAGAGCTCAGAGAAATAGAACTCAGAGAAAAAACAATCAACCATAATAAACAATTAATATGCAATTAAAACCATTTTCTATCAAGCGCTTTTTATTAAAAATCAGCCTATTCGTAGCTATTTTCTACGCGTTTGTTATTCTAACCTCAATTGTCATTACAGCCTATTTGTTTTTAAGCTTAGATAGTTACAAGACTAGAATTGAGGGGGTAATATATAAACATACCGGTTATAATTTAACAGTCGGCAATATAAAAACCTCGCTCAGCAGCTCACTGCGCCCAGAGGTAATTATCAACAACGCAACCTTAACTAACCCCGGCGACGCTCGGCAAAATTTTAAGGTGAAACAGTTACAACTAGTCTTTGCTTATTCAAGCATTTGGAATCTAGAACCTATCTTCGATCAAATCAATATTGACACTACCGACTTCAATTTAGAATATTTAAAAGATGGAAGTATCGTTTTTAATGGCATAAATATTAATCATCCAGATCAAAAAACTTTGGAAAATACCCGCAATAGCCCTATTGATCTGGAACTTTGGTTGTTAAAGCAAAAACAGATCAAGCTGTCTAATATTAACCTAAGCTTTTGGGACAAAAAAAATAATTTGCCCAAACTTGAGTTATATAATGTAACCACAACGCTACAATACAATTATAAAAATCAACATACTTTTCTGCTGACTATTGGCAAAAGCCACGAATCTCAAGAAGAAATGCTAGGAGCAAAACTAAACTGGACTGGTGGTCGAGTAACTGAATTTTATGATTGGCAAAGTGCTGAATTAAAAGTACAAAGCTTTAATGAAAATGACACCCTGGCTGGAACCGTAAAACAGTATCTACCTGGTGTAAACATAGCTGATACATTTAATGCCGACACCGCAATTGACGCACAAATAAAAAATGGCAAGCTACAATTTTTTTATGCTAACTTTGATATTAAAAATTTACGCTATGCACTAACCCATCATCAAAACTTAATTAATTTTCCGCAACTCGGCGGACAAATTAAAATTAATTTGGCAAATAACGACCATTATACGCTAGAAGCGAATAACTTTAATATTGCCTCGACTAAAGGCTACATACTCAATAATGAAAGTATTACAGGTACGTATACTATTGGTAAAAAAGGCTCTATAAATATAACCGACACTGATATAAAATCATTTAACAATCTTTTAAACATGTTTCCCGCCACCAGTAAATTTAGCATTAGCGGATCTTTAGAGCTAATTAGGTTATCCTGGCTAGGTAGAATTACTCACCCATCAAGCTTTAATGTACTAGTCAATTTTAAAGATTTAGCCATTATTTCTAAAGACCCTGAAATACCTAGCATAGACCATATAAGTGGTAATGTTATACTCAGCAAAGAAAGCGGAACTGCTAATATAACCTTACAAAATAGCACGTTAATCTATCCAAAAATATTTTTAATTCCATATAAATTTAATTTGCTTACTACTAAAGTAAATTGGCAATTTAATAAAAATAAAACCCTAGATGTAATTTTAGGTAATACCACGATTAACACAGTTGATTTTAAAGGCACTGCATCAGGTAAATATACCTACACACCAAAAACCCATGGGTTTTTAGATTTAAAAGCGCATATTGATAAAGTATTAACCACCAAAGTTGGCGACTACTTACCAATTAAAATCGGTGAATCTGTCCATAAATGGTTAGATAACGCTTTGATTGGTGGCTATGCCGTCAATGCCAACCTAACTTTAAAAGGCTGGCTGTCCGATTTTCCATTTACCGATGGCAAAGGAATGTTTTATATTGATACCAACGTAGAACATGCTAAGCTAAGATATATAGAAGAATGGCCTACACTGGACGATATTACGGGTAAATTTCAAATTCGCAATCAAAAAATTATCATTACTGCATCTGACGCTAAAATATCCGGGAATACCATCCATAATGCCACAGTGATCATCCCTAACATGGTAGCAGAAAAAAAAGTGTACCTAACAGCAGACGGCGAAGCCAGTGGCACTACGAGTAATTTTATGACCTATCTGCGTCAAACTCCTATTAATGAAATAATTGGCAAAATCCCAGAAAAGGTACAAAGTTTAGGTAATGGTAATGCCAAAATACATTTAATGGTTCCTTTTGCTGACCCGGAACACACTTTAGTAAATGGGGACTATACTTTTATAAATAATAACCTGCAATTTGACCTACCAATTCCTGATTTATCTAATGTATCTGGAACACTCCATTTTAGTGAAAAAGGAGTTAAAATTGATAAAATATCTGAAACAGTTCTAAACTCTCAAGCAACAATTAAAGCTATTACCGCTGACAATGGAAACATGCAATTTTACGTATTCTCACCTAATTTAAATTATAAACTCGCAGCCAAGTTTTATGCTCCATTTCTAGAACCCATCATAAACGGTAATTCCACCGCTAACGTTTATTTTGAAATCGGTAAAAAAGGCATTAGTGAAATAAATGTTAAAAGTAATTTATATGGGGTTGCAATTGCTGCACCATCCCCACTAAAAAAAGAATCTACTACCACTAGTAATTTAACCATTAATTTAGAACCAGATCATATAACTGATAATTTTATAGTTAATTTAAATTATGCTAATTCTTTATTTGGCAAAATCCAATTCAAGGAGCATGGTGAACTTGACCACGCTTATTTGTCTATAGGCAGCAAAGAACCAGTATTATTTACGGCTAATAAGTCCAAAATTATAATAAGAGTTGATACACCATATATCTATGGTGAGGATTGGCTTAACACAGTACTAAAAATAGTAAAAGCGGATACCTCAATTAAAAATGAAACCTTAATTAAATCTGAATCTGCTCCTATAATTGAGGTTAAAAGCCATGCTGCCCAACAGGAAGTCTTTCCGATAGAGGTTATCTACAGCACTACACATTTAATGCTGTCCACTGCGGATTACTTTTATGCTGACGGCGATATTTTAGTTCTAAAAGATATGACTTTGTTTAACATCAATAATACATTAACTAATGGCTTTGGCAGTTATACCTATGCGAATAAAAATCTAGGTTTGCTGTTTAATGACTTTAATATTTTAAAGGCGGTGGATGTAGTTCGTAATACCAAGAAGAAAAATATGGTTAAACCAATTACTTCAGGAACTGATTTTGCTAAACTTAATCAAAATATTGCAGTTAATGCTAATACTAACGTTCATTTTAACGAATCTGCCTACACCTTGAAAATGAATAAACAAAATTTAAGCAAATTTATTGAATCCGCAGCAAATTCGGCAATGAATTTCCCCAACATTAAACTGGTGATAAATAATCTTTATTATGAAAATGTGCTTTTAGCCCAAGCCAAAGTAAATTTAAGACCCTCAGGCAATGATTTACTTATCGAAAGCGGTGAAATTTTGGGTAAAGTAAACCACACTACTTTTCATGGAGTAAATTACTGTATGGAATGTGGAACCAATAAAGCTTTTGTAGAGCTTACTGCGCATTTAGAAATAAATGATCTGGGTAAAATGCTTGATAACATTGGATATACTCAAGTAGTAGCCAAAGCCAATGGCACAATAGACGGATCCTTGCAATGGAATGGTAAAATTCAAGATTTTAACTTAGCCCATAGTATTGGTAGTTTTAAGGTAGATTTAAAAAATGGTAAATTTTTAAAGGTAAGTACCGGAAGTATTTTTGGTGAAATTATTGGATTAATTAATTTACAAACCATTACCAATTTTGCTCATCTTGATTTTAGTGAAGCTTTTTCTAATGGATTTTATTTCAATACATTAAAAATACGTGCCTACTTATTAAACAACGTACTCACTATAAAATCAGTGTATATGACCGGACCTCTTGCCACAGTATTAAGCTATGGCACTATTGATGTGAATAATGAAATGGTTGATTCTTACATAAGTATAGTACCCAAACTTGGAGCTGGGATTGCGGTAGGAGCTGCGGCGGCAACCCTTAATCCGTTTGTGGGGTTGGCTGTTTATGCTGGGGAACTAATTTTAGGCGATCCATTTAATAAATTATTTTCTTTTGCTTATCATATAACTGGCTCATTAAAAAAACCAACCATTACCAAAGTTAAAGTATCTAAACAATTATGGAATAACCTAAACTCTGCACTTGGATTATCAGGAGTTACTTCATCTGGAAAATAAATTGAGAACTATACTCTTCGTATTTAAGTATATATAGCAGTCGCCTTAAGAGTGTCAAGCTTTAATCATTAGGAGTCACACATAAATGGAAAATAACCTTAATACTACGGTCAATAACAATTTTAAAATAGCTACACTTAAAATAGCCTCAATTCAAATGATATCATGCAGCAACGACCCACAAAAAAATCTAGATGATGCAGCAAAACTCGTTACTGCTGCTAGTAATCAAGGAGCTGAATTAGCGGTATTGCCAGAATTTTTTATTCAAATGTCAAGTAATAATACGGATGTCGCTAGTTTAGCTGAAACTTTAGGCTGCGGTAAAATTCAGGATCAATTGAGTAAAATTGCTTATAAAAATAATATATTTCTAGTTGCTGGAACTATACCCACTAAATCCCCTGAGGCAAACAAATACTATAATACCTGCATTGTGTATAACCCATCTGGAGAAATGGTCTGCCATTACAATAAAATTCATTTATTTAAATATGCTGATGATACTCAAAATTTTGATGAAGGACGAACCTTTACTAGCGGAAATGATATTGTAACTTTTGTCGCCAAAAATTTTAATTTTGGGCTTAGTATCTGTTACGACTTACGCTTTCCAGAATTATTTCGTAAAATGGCAGGTGTAGACTGTATTATAATGCCAGCAGCATTTGTCTACCATACGGGAAAAGCCCACTGGGAAATTTTACTTCGTGCACGCGCTATTGAAAACCAATGCTATATTATAGCTTCTGATCAGGGAGGTATACATGACAACGGGCGACATACTTTTGGACACAGCATGATTATCGACCCCTGGGGTAAAGTAGATAATATGTTGATTGAAGATGAAGGAGTTGTAATGGGAATTATGGAAAAAGATACGATTAACAACGTAAGGCAGCAATTACAGGCGCTGCAGCATAGACATAATATCTAATTAAATTTGACAACAAACTTATAAATTAATAATATCAATATGTTATAAAATTTTAAAAAAATAGCAAAAAATGCAGGTATTACACCGCGCACCTATGAGCTAAAATACATCCTTAAGAACTCTCCTGATTAATATAACTAAGAAGTACATGAGCGACAGTAACCCCACAAACCACTAGATCGCTCGTAGAAAATTAGTATTCACACCATTTATTACTCAGGCTGAGTTCTCCCTATGGGACTCAAATTTTACCAACCTCGACTAACAACTAACATAATTATAGCACACTGCTGAGATAAGCAACAAAATTTATAGATAAAATTCGCACGGTAAATTATTTAGCTAATATTTGCAGAGAAATTGGTGTATAATCCTTAATTATTCGATTGTTGAGCATGGAAAAATCAAATATTTTTTAATTTTAGGACTTATTTAATATGTTAAACCGGAATAACTTAAACTTTGTAGTGCTCCTCGGATTATTTTTTGGTTGGGGTTTTGTTACCTGCCTAAATGATTTGCTGACCCCAATTTTAAAAGATCTATTCCATTTAACCCAACTTGAAGCTAATTTTGTATCATTTGCTTTTTTTATTGCTTATTTCATTGGCTCGCTGCTTTATGTATTATCTTCAATGATGGGCATCATGTTTTTTATTCGTCTGGGCTATAAGGGACTCATACTGCTTGGATTAATTTTATCTGGACTAGGATGTTTAATTTTTATTCCAGCAGCTTTATATAAAAGCTATTTTATATTTTTATTCGGCTTATTTTCAATTGGTTTAGGCTTTACTTTTTTACAAATCTCAGCTAATCCACTAGTTCTAATCTCTGGGGATTCTAAAACAGGCGCAAGTCGGCTGAATTTAGCAGGTGGATTTAATTCTTTGGCTACAGCTATTGCCCCTATTATTGGTGTATTTGTATTTTATAAAATTCTAGGCGTAAACAATAACCATGCAAATTTAAAATACCCATACATTATGTTGGCTATTTTCTTTGGTATACTGTTATTCTTAATTTATAAATTTTTAAAAACCAATGAAAGCCATACTTTCAGCGCCAATAGCGGTAAGCCATACGCACTTAATCATGCTAATTTATTGTTTGGCACACTAGCAATTTTCTTTTATGTCGGCGCAGAAGTGGCAATAGGAAGTAATTTAATTTCATATTTAAAATCAAAATACACTTTAAATTTACCCAATGAAATGGCAGGTATTTTACTAGCTTTTTATTGGGGTGGAGCCATGATAGGAAGATTTCTCGGCGGTATTGCCTTAAGTAAACAAAACATGCTTAAAAAACTTATTTTTATGATAGTAATTGCTGCTGCACTAACAGAATTAATTGTTTACATTACCAAGGTAAACTATTCTATGCTAACTTATTATATTGGGTTTCAAGCAGTGGCAATAGTGTTATTCCTATTTAGCCGTAATTCACGGATTAATTTAGTCTTATTTAGTATCGTGAATATTATAAATTTAGTTATCGGTTCAACCATGTATAACAGTTGGTTTGCAATTTGGGCAATTCTGTCTGCTGGTATATTTAATTCGGTAATGTGGCCAAATATCTTTGATTTAGCTATTGCAGGACTGGGTAAATACAAAGAGCAAGGCGCTTCATTTTTGGTGATGATGATTTTAGGCGGAGCTATTTTACCAGTTATTCAAGGTGGGATTGCCGATCACGCTAATATAGTTATTTCGTTTTTAGTGCCAGTAGTAGGATACGCTTATATCCTACTCTATAGTTTATTTTATAGTCAAAAACAATTTAAGCTTATTAAGTAATCATCATCTTATCAATTAACGGATAAAAGAAGAAGCAGTTCTTATTTGAATTTATGTTACCTTTCTTGTTCTAAGGATAGACTAATCATGAAAAAAATAAGCTATCTCTTGTTTATAATCATATTTTTTGTTGCAGGATGTAATGGCGGAACTAGTGAAAGCACACCAGAACATTCAGCATCAATCATCTCCATTTCAATAACCCCAGATCAATCTAAAATAGCTGAGGGGTTTACTCAGCAGTACTCGGCCATGGCTGTTTATTCAGATGGAACTACTTCACCGATAACTTCTGATATAACATGGGTTTCTAGTGATCCCAATATTGCAATTATAGATAATAATGGCTTGGCAACAGTACAAGTATCAAATGGCACAAGCTACATTACTGCTAAATACAAAGGAATAACCAGTCCTCCTGCAATTTTGGAGGCTGTTTCGTGGATTGCGCTGGAAAGTGGGGCTATCTCTGCTTTTTATGGCGTCAACTCTTTGGCATTTAATAACAGCGATAATCTCTTTGCAGCTGTAACACCACTTTCCGGTCTTGCAGCAGTATTAGAATGGGATGGAAACAGTTGGAATGCAGTAGGTGGCAACGATAGTATCCCTTCATTTACCATTGCTAACTCTATTGTGTTTGATAGTAAAAATAATCTTTATGTCGGCGGAGGATCTGCAGTCTGGAAATGGGAAAGTGATGCTACTAATTGGCTAGAAGTAGGCAATGGCGATGTCCCTTTAGCTATAAATATTTTTTCATTAGCCGTAGATAAAAATGATACACTTTATGCTGGCGGAACGTCAACAGACCCAATCACATCAAGAGCTGTCGGAACCGTATGGCGATTACTAGATAACAACTTGGTTGTAATTGGAGAATCGACGCTTTCTTCCGCTTCGAGCGAAATTACTTCTATTAAGTTTAGTAATGATGGTATCCTTTATGCAGGAGGTGGAACACTTCAAGATGTTGGCGCAGTCTGGAAATTAAGCAATGGCGTTTGGAATAATATTGGTCTTTTGGTTGAAGCTTATTCTGTAAATGCTATTGGATTTGATAGCAGTAATAATCTTTATGCAATTGGAACTACCCCAAACCCTCCAACTGCTATCGTATGGATTTGGGATGACGGTACGAAGAAGTGGAATATAGTTGGTGATACAAGCATTCCTTTTTCTTTCAGTGGCAATTCAATTGCTTTTGATAGTAACGATAATCTTTATGCAAGTGGAGTCGGCATTGCCTCATCAGGCGGTAATTTTGGCGCAGTGTGGCAATGGGGCGGTACAAGCTGGAATGTAGTATGCAACAGCTACATACCGTATTCTCATTATGCTGCGCCAATGGTTTTTGACAACAATGGCGCTCTTTATGTTGGAGGAAGCTCCTCAATGTACGATACTTCTGCTGGCGTTTGGGTAGCATATTAGGGTAATATGCCACGTAACACCAGTACTCAATGAGAAGCTCTGCACGTATACATAGCGGCTTATTTTTTTATTTACTAAAATTATCTGCTACAAAATCCCAATTCACCAACTTCCAAAACGCTTCCATATAATTAGGACGGCTATTTCTATAATCTATATAATATGCATGTTCCCATACGTCACAAGTTAGCAGAGCTTTATTAGCTGTAGTCAATGGAGTTGCCGCATTAGATGTGGATACTAAGTCTAAATCACCATTTGCAGTTTTTACCAACCAGCCCCACCCAGAACCAAAGGTACCAATACAAGTCTGAGTAAAAGATTTTTTAAATTCTTCGAAAGATCCCCATTTTTTATTGATTGCTTCAAGTACTGTACCGGTTGGCTGCTCACCCCCTTGTGGAGATAAACAATGCCAATAAAAGGTGTGATTCCATACCTGAGCCGCATTATTAAATATGCCCCCAGAAGATTTTTTGATTATATCTTCCAAACTCATATTCTCAAACTCGGTATCTTTAATTAAATTATTTAAATTAGTCACATAGGTTTGATGATGCTTACCATAATGGTATTCAAGAGTTTCTTTAGATATATGCGGGGATAGGGCGTCTAATGCATACGGCAATTGCGGTAGTTTATGTTCCATAAATTAACTCCTTTTATAGTTTATTTTTTTTAGCTATTAACACTAAGACTAAATATTTTTTTAACACTTTTTAACGCTTTTTACATTTTAATTTAAATTTCATAGCGGGCAATTTTAACATAAAAACATTGCCTTCACCGCCCTAAATTTTTATTTTTCCCGCCCATTCTGGATGAGCATTTTTAGGCCCTAATTCATACGGACCAAACTCATCAACCTGAATTATTTCATCAGCTAATTTTGCTGCTTTATCTAAAATAGCTATTTCTACGTCAGTTATAATTCCTGATGCTTTTGCAGCAATAATAACATGTGCCATATCTCCTTTTGCCAATTGCTTAGCCTTAATTGCTCTGTGGATACGCTCTTTAATTGGCTCTGTGGCTAGTACCGCCTTATAAGCTATTTCAACTCTACCAACAATATCATCTTGTAACTCTGGTACATAACACATGGATTTAAAAACATTTCTAGTCTCACAATTATTTAATAAACTTTGGCTTAGTTGATGATCCAATTTATCACTTGGTTTTTTATACATCCTACCATAGGGAAAAACACACATCTTTAATGCACATCCAATACCGCTCACCCTGAAATTATCCAGCACATCAAATAGAGCATTTTGTGCATTAAATAAGCAATGTTCCAATACCCATCTTACAAATATCTCATCCGATACGCGCTCGTCATTATCTTTAAAATATTTTAAAGTTGCACATGCCATATATAAATAGCTCATGACATCCCCAAGACGTGCCGATACTCGCTCTTTGCGCTTTAAATCTCCGCCAATAAAAACAATTGCCGAATCAGAAACCAGGGCAAAGCTACTTGATAAACGCGTAATTTTTTTGTAATATGAATTAAACTTAGATGCAGGATAACCTTTAGCAAAAGCGCCACAGGTAACCGCATGAAAAATTGCCCGCACTGTATTTTGAGCAAATGAACCAACAAATCCAAACAGTGCTTCATCAAATATTTTAAACCCGTCATTTCCAGTTAATGATTCGTAAATTGTCTGTAAATACGGATGGCATTTCATCATACCCTGACCGTAAATTAGTAAGTTACGCGTCATTATATTAGCGCCTTCTACAGTAATGCCTATAGGCGCACCCTGATATAAAGTCGCCAAATAATTATGTGGCCCCATAATTATGCCACGACCAGCATGTATATCCATTGCTGCAATTAGTGCAGACCTGCCATTCTCAGTTAAATGATATTTAGCTATAGCGGATGCAACAGCCGGCCTCTTGCCGCTATCTACTGCATTAATGGTAAATTGTCGGGCTGCATTTAACATATATGCGAGTCCACCCATTTTAGCTAACTGCTCCTCAACTCCTTCAAAATGACCAATCGCTGTTTTAAACTGTTCCCGAATCATCGAATAAGCAGAAGTTAATACCGTTGAAAATAAAGCAACCGCCGTACCGCATGCAGGTAATGAAATAGAACGTCCAATAGACAAGGATTCTACCAACATACGCCAACCATCACCAGCCATAATCTGCCCGCCAATTACCCAGTCAATTGGAATAAAGCTTTCCTTAATTCTAACCGTACCGTTCATAAAAGCTTGATTCATTGGCAATAACCGATCACCTATTTCTAAACCCGGATGATCATGTGGTAATAGCGCACAGGTAAGCCCGGGATTACCAATCCCAGCTAACAGATTATCCGGGTCTTCTAACTTAAACGCTAAACCAACCAGAGTTGCAATTGGCGCTAACGTAATATAGCGCTTATTAATTTCAGTTAATGTTATTCCAAGAACTCGCTGTCCCTTATATTCACCATAAGCCACAACACCACGATCTGGTATAGATGTCGCATCAGAACCTGCAGTAGGCCCAGTTAAGGCAAAACATGGTATTTCAATTCCTTGTGCAAGCCTAGGTAAATAATAATTCTTTTGCTCTTCTGTTCCATAGTGCTGCAAAAGCTCTCCCGGCCCTAAAGAATTAGGAACCATAATAGTTACCCCAGCAAAACCGCTTCTGGTGGAAATTTTCATAACTATTTCTGAATGTGCTGCCGCAGAAAAACCGTGACCACCATATTCTTTCTTAATGACTAAACCAAAAAAACCCTTTTTACGAATAAAATCCCACACTTCCACAGGCAAATCTCTATCTATATAACTTGATTTCCAATCGTCAATCATGCTACATAACTGTGCAGTCTCATTATTTAAAAAATCTTGTTCCTCTGCAGACAAAGTAAATTTGTGAGAATTATGTAATACCTCAAAATTTGGTTTACCATTAAATACCTCACTTTCATACCATGAGTCACCAGCATCTAGAGCCAATTTTTCAGTAGGCGAAATACCTGGTATCAATTTCTTTGCTTTCCAATAAATTAATCTACTTAATACATAACGTAGTGGCTTGAGATTAAAAAATACAACTATAAATAGATAAAAAACACTAAATATGCTAAAGGCAAATATTGATACGCGCGTACCAACCGCTATCTCATATATCAAACCTAAATACATAAACATTGCTAATGTCCACACTAATAAGCGCGGAATAAAGTACAATACAATTAAGGTTAATATAAAAAAACCTACTATAAACAAGCTTGTCATAAATGCTCTCCTTTTATCATGGAATTACTGCTTTGTTATACTCTTAATTAGTGCCGCTTTGTCTACTTTACCAACTAAGGTCTTGGGTAGATCTTCAACAATACGAATATGTCGAGGAACTTTATATCGAGTCAACTTTTCCTCGCAAGCTTTAATAATTTCAGATTCCTGCATACTATTTCCTTGCTTGAATACAATAAATGCCACCAACGCTTCACCGGTCTCATCATCTGGTATGCCGACTACCGCAGAGTCTTTGATTTCCGGTAATGCATCAATAACTGTTTCAACCTCAGCAGGATAAACGTTAAAACCAGAAACGATCACCATTTCACTTTGACGACCATTGAGAAATAATTTACCTTCTTCAAAATACCCCAAATCCTTAGTATTAAACCATCCATTTTCATCAATAGCCATTTTAGTCTGCTCCGGATCATTCCAGTACCCACTCATCAACTGCGGGCCTCGAATCCATATTATTCCAGTTTTACCCTCTGGCAATAATTCCCCTGTCTCTAAATCACGTATTTCAATATCTGTAGCTGGGATCGGGTATCCCACAGACCCATCAAATGACGACCCTAATTCATTCATAGTAACCGTAGGAGATGCTTCAGTTAAACCATAACAATTAGTAGGAATTACCCCAGTTACCTCAGCCCACCTATCCGAAATAAGCTTACGCAAAGGCATACCCCCAGCTACACTATATTTAAAGTACGGAAATTTATGCGCGACAAATTCAGGTGAATTTAATAAATGGTTGTACAATGTATCCAACGCGCTAAATATTGTAAAATTATTGGTATTTAAAACACGCAATAAAGCCTTCACATCCCTAGGGTTAGTCACCATTACATTCTCACTACCGTCAAAAAAGAAGATAAATAAATTTGCCGTAAGAGAAAATATATGATACAACGGTAATGCATCAATAACTATATGCTTGTTCAATGGTTTTAATTGTGAACTCACGCAACAATGCATTTGAGTCAAATTAGCGATAATATTTCGGTGCAACAGCATGGCACCTTTAGGTTTGCCAGTAGTTGCTCCGGTATACTGAATAAACGCGATATCTTCTGCTTTAATATTTGCCACAGAAACAAGTGGCTTAGGATTTAATGCCATATCTTTAAAACTATGCGCTTTATAAGCATAACTTACATCCAAGCGCTTTATATACTTTATAGCAAAATTAAACATACATCGCTTAAAAAAAGGATACATGTCGGGCAACTTAGTAACAATAACATGCTCTACCGCATACTTATTGTATAACTTATTCAACTTATGCGCCATCATATCCAGAACAATAACTACTTTTGCCCCAGAATTTGCTAATAAGTAGTCTATTTCGCTCGAAGTATACAAT
The DNA here is from genome assembly GCA_030917485.1 of Pseudomonadota bacterium. Classification (GTDB taxonomy): domain Bacteria; phylum Pseudomonadota; class Gammaproteobacteria; order Burkholderiales; family UBA11063; genus Aquella. The sequence continues at coordinate 4,906 of JAUPUP010000236.1, read as the reverse complement.
GGATTAATATTAACTACAATACCTCCAATTTTTAGAATGGCAAAAATAGCTAATGGATATTGAATTATATTGGGCATTATTACAGCTATTCTATCACCCTTTTTGATTCCAAGCTCAATAAATGATGCAGCTAGATTGTTAACGTAGTTGTAGGTTTGGGTATAATTAATTGAGTGATTATCACAAGTAAAAGCGCGACTATTTGGATATTTTTGGCACACCTCATCAAACAAACAGTTTAAGGTCTTAGGGTTATTTTTAATTGTTGCTGCAATATCTGCTGAAGAATCCTTAAGAGAATTTTTATCCATTTTATGTTCCCGCCCCAAAAATCATAAAATAATTCTTAATCATATTCCCGATCATGTTCTCTTTATTTTTCAATTACAAATACTAAGAACCTGTTTATAATAATTAGAATTTATGGTCTATACTTCAAAAACTCCTGCTGCCCCCATACCAGAACCAATACACATGGTAACTAAACCATAACGCTTACCTGTGCGTTTTAGACCATGTAATAACTTAGTAGTCAATACAGCCCCGGTAGCGCCTAATGGATGCCCCATAGCAATAGCACCTCCGTCAGGATTAACTTTATTTACATCAAGCCCTAAATCACGAATTACCGCCAAACTCTGAGCAGCAAAAGCTTCATTAAGTTCTATCCAATCAATATCCTGCAAACTAAGCCCAGCCTGCGCCAACGCCAGAGGTACTGCCTTAACTGGACCAATTCCCATGATGCGCGGAGACACACCAGCAACAGCAAAACTTAAAAAACGTCCGAGCGGTTTTAAATTATGCGCTTTTAGATAATCTTCACTCACTAATATAAGCACTGACGCACCGTCAGTCATCTGGGAACTATTCCCTGCCGTTACCGAACCATTTACCGCAAAAGCTGAACGGAGCTTACTCAGCCCATCAATTGAAGTATCAGCCCTTATGCCATCATCTGTATCTATTGTGATTTTTTTAGATGTAATATTATGATTAACTTCATCTGGCAGATGGTGTATAACCTCAATCGGTAAAATCTGTTCTTTAAAGTATCCGCTGACCACAGCATGAGCTGCGCGCTTATTACTTTCAAGCGCAAAAGCATCTTGATCTTCTCGGCTCACTTTCCATTCTTTAGCTACATTTTCTGCAGTGATTCCCATACCAAAAGCTATGGCAACATTTTCATCTTTTTTAAATATATCCGGGCTAACATTCCAATTATTGCCACCCATCGGAATTAAACTCATAGATTCAACACCACCAGCCACTGCAACTTCATATTGTCCATTCATAATCGCATTAGCGGCAATAGCAATAGAATTTAAACCAGAACTACAAAAACGATTAATAGTCATTCCGGGAACCGAATCTGGCAGTCCAGCAAGCAATGATGCAACTCGTGCCACATTTAAACCCTGTTCCGCCTCCGGAAATGCACAACCAATTACCACATCTCCAACATCAACTGAATTTACCCCAGAAATTTTTATAGTTTCTTTAATAACATGAGCTAACAATTCGTCCGGCCTCTTCTTAGCAAATCCGCCTTTTCTGGCTTTAGTTAGGGCTGATCTTTGAGCTGCAACTATATATACCTTTTTTGACATTTTATTAATCCTTCGAAAAAACAAAAACGTTTTCTGTAAAAACCGTGTTTTGTAAAAACCGAGTTTTGTAGCATAACCTGAGCAATAACAAGTAAATATCTAACTTTCTAATTTAATTACGCAGTGGTTTACCATTCTTTAGCATGTATTGAATTCGTTCTACAGTTTTTTCAGTTGAAGCCAACTCTTTAAATTTTTCTTTTTCTAGATTTAGCACCCAATTTTCGCTTACTTTACTTCCTTTTTCTATATTTCCCCCACACATAACCGTTGCTATGTTTTTAGCAATTAATAAATCATGTTCGGAAATTTGACCGCTAGCAAACATATTGGCTAATAACCCATTAACCGTAGCAATTCCCTGCTCCCCAAATACTTCAAACTGCGGCGGTACTGGAGGGCGATACCCAGATAATGACATAAACCTAACGCATTCTTTAGCTACAAACAAAACCTCACGGCTATTCATCACAACTATATCAGCCTCACTTAGAAAGCCCATGTCCTGCGCTTCACGTCCCGACATAGCGACTTCTGCCATAGCTAACTGCTTATATCTACGTTCAAAATCCTTCCATGGATCAAGAGCTTTTGAGGCACGGTACGCCATCTCAGTAGTACCACCCCAACCTGGCAGTAAACCTACTCCAGCCTCAACTAAACCAATATATGACTCTAAAGCGGCCACCACTCTATCACAATGGAGCATGATTTCACAACCACCACCAAAAGCATAACCCTTAACACCAGCAACAATTGGTATGTTGCTATAACGAATCCGCTGCGCTACTATTCTATGCCCTAAACTAATTACTTCCTCAACCCCATCTAAGCCATTCATCATGAATTTTAAGCCAAGTTCTTCTAGATTAGCTCCAACCGAAAAAACATCTTGTTCCTGCCAAATTACCATACCTACACATTTTTCTTCAGCAATTGTTATAGCTTGATCAATTCCATGTAATACATCTTCGCCTATTGCACACATTTTAGTTTTAAAGGATAACACTCCAACATTATCACCGCTATGCCATAATTTAACTCCGCTATTTTCATATAGAGTATGCACTGGCACAGATGACAACTCATTTAATACTAAATCTGGAAATAGTTGGCGTTGGTATATCGGCAATTGTTTCCGTTCGACAAACTCATTAATTTTGATATTAAAATGCTTATTCGGTTGATAAACTCCATCCTGGTGTTTAAATACCCAATCTGGCAATGGTACTCTAGCTAAGCTACTACCACTCTCAATATCTTGTTTAACCCAATTAGCTATTTTAGTCCAACCGCCGCTCTGCCAAATCTCAAAAATTCCTTCCTTCCAGCCAAACCCCCAACGCAGCGCTAAATCCATCTCGCGAGGAGAATCAGCAATTTCACCCAATAGCACACTCGCATAATGAAAAATATCTCTAAAACACGCCCATAAAAATTGGGCTTGCGGTGAACTAGACTGTTTTAGCGCATCAAATTTAGCTGCCCAACCTTTACCTGGTAAATTTTTACCACGTAAAACATCAATTACTTCTTGCTCCGCTTTTTTATCTGCTAGCCGATAACCCCCTGTAGCTAAATCAATTACTTCAATACCGTTCTTGGTTTTAGTAAATATTCCGGCTTTAGTTTTAGCTCCTAAAGCACCCTTGTCAATTAAAACTCTTATCCAATTCGGCAACACATAATTTTTTTCAAACCCATCTTTACAGTTCTTAGTCATTGTCTCAATTACATGAGCAAAAGTATCTAAACCTACTACATCAGCAGTTCTAAAGGTAGCGCTTTTAGCGCGTCCTAAATTTTTACCAGTTAATTGGTCGACTACTTCAAAGGGAATATTATATTTTTCAGCATTAATACAAGTAGATATCATAGAGAATATGCCGAGACGGTTGGCAATAAAATTGGGAGTATCCTTAGCTAAAATAACGCTTTTACCTATACTAGCCACTAGAAAGGTTTCAAGCTGCGGAAGAATTCTAGCGTCAGTGGCGCTGTGTGGAATTAATTCCACCAAAGGCATGTAGCGGGGCGGGTTAAAAAAATGAATGCCACAGAACCGTGGATGCAACTGCTTCGGCAAACTGGCAGATAAAACTTCAATACTTAATCCAGATGTATTGGAGGCAATAATTGCCCGTTCATTTATATATGGAGCAATTTTGTTATATAGCGACTCTTTCCAATCCAAACGTTCAGCAATTGCTTCAATAATTAAGTCACAATCAGTCAAGAGTTCTAAATTATCATCGTAATTCGCCAGAGTAATGTAATCAAGAGTTTTTATTGATGCTAACGGCTTGGGATTCATTTTTTGCAACCCAGCTACCGCTTTTTCTAAAATTTCATTAGCAACTTTACTACTTGAACCTTTTAAATCAAACAAGGTAACTGGCAGTCGAGCATTACCAAAATGTGCAGCGATTTGTGCACCCATAACCCCGGCACCCAAAACAGCAACTTTTTTTATATAAAAATTTTCACTCATGCTAAAAGCTCCAAAAAAATTATTACTACTTCACTATTAGCTCAAATCCCTCATACAAAACTATACTCTTCGTCTTTGAAAGCTGTACTTTGTCATATTTTATAAATTGCTCCTCATGTACTCGTTTGTACATGTCGTCGCAATTTATTGCAATATTCCTAGTCCAACATTCAAATACTTTGAGTATATACTCTTGGTCTTTGGTTTATTTTTTTCTATTTTGCTTTCTTAATGTAACATGCTTATTAACATACCATTGCTGCAACATAGACAATACATTATTAGTTATCCAGTACACAACTAAACCCGCCGGAAAAAAGAAGAACATTACACTAAATGCGATTGGCATTATTCGCATCATCTTAGCCTGTACTGGGTCAGCCGGGGCCGGACTCAAAAATGTCTGCAAAAACATAGTCGCAGCCAAAATTAGGGGTAAAATATAATATGGATCAGGCGCACTTAAATCCTTAGCCCACAGAAATGATGAGTGTCTAAGCTCTACTGAGGAAAGTAAGGCCCAATATAAACCTATAAACACGGGTATTTGCAAAAGCATTGGCAAACATCCACCAATAGGATTAACCTTTTCACTCTTGTAAAGCTGCATCATTGCCTGCTGTAATTTAGCTATATCTCTATGGCTAAAATGAAAGCTTTAACACCTAAGATGGAGCAATTAAAAGCTCAACATGGGGAAGATAAAGCTAAATTACAGCAGGCAATGATGCAGCTTTACAAGAGTGAAAAGGTTAATCCTATTGGTGGATGTTTGCCAATGCTTTTGCAAATACCCGTGTTT
>JAUPUP010000024.1 GCA_030917485.1 Pseudomonadota bacterium | reverse complement strand
TCCATATAACATGCCGTCTAAATATAATACATCTCGTTTTTGTTCAAAAGCATACTGTTTGACTAATTTTTTATCATCAATATATAATTTTTTCACATTCAAATGCTCATATATATCTGGTCTGTTGGACAATGTCTTAATTAAGTTTTTTCGGGTAAGCCTATCGCAATCTATAGCAGTGATACACGTGTTCCCTATCATAAATTTTAATTTATCCGGAGCCATCCCATAATTGCTTGGTTCAAAGACAACTGCAAATAGATTAATATCCACTCGAGCTTGGACAACATCTAGTGCGCATTTCGCTAATTTAGCAAAGCGGTCAATCATAAACAACGCCTTAGTCTCAGCAGGTAAGTTGTGATCAGCAAGATTAGTACACTCAGTAAGAGGTTCACTGTGCAAATCAGGATTACGAAAGGTACCGTCTAATGAGTTAATAGCGCTCTCAAATCCAGTGAAGAAGTCCTTCAAACTGTTGCGTTTGTCACAAGATATATCACACATCCCAAAAGTAATTATATAAATAAATTTTTCAAAAAGACTCAACTTTGAGGTTTTAACATTATCAGTACGGTTGTAGTCCTCAGTTAAAAATCTCGCCACATCTTCACTTGATAATCTATAGTATTTTTGTTTACCGCTAGTTGTAATATCAAACTTAAAGGACTGATTAACACTGTTATCTCTAGTTACACTTGCTACCATTATAATTCACCTCAAAAAACTTAATGAACATCCTTGCCGCAGAGCAGCGAGGTATCCATTCTAAGAGATTAAATCAAGCGCAGCAAGCTGCGGGAAATTATATCCTTAGAAATTAATTAATTTATAGGAGAATTGTAACACCAACTAAATAAATGATCAAATAACGAATTTAAGCCTCAAAATGAACAGAAATTTTTAGCTATTTATTTGATGGGTTTTATTTTTAGGCAAATATATTCTTTATCTTTCAATCCTGGACTGTGTCATATCTTATAAACGCTCCTCGTGTACTTCTTTTTACACTGTGGGGCTCGTCGGGACGGGTCCCCGTCGCTTTTTATTGCGATATTCCTTGTCTTCGACTCGAAATACTTCGAGTATCAAAAAAAGTCCAACTTTAGCTGCAAAAGTAAACCAGTTAAGATCAGTATATTATGGTTTTCTACAATTTTACAATAGAGTTCTTTCGAAACTAAAATGTATATTAATTAAATCAAACAATTAAATTTTAAAAATTGGTGATTTCAAAAGAGCCCTAATTTATCACATACTCAAAGTATTTGAATGTTGGACTAGGAATATTGCAATAAACTGCGACGGGTACGAGTCCCACTATACTATATGACTTTAGAATAACTCTTACTGGAATTCTTACTCAGTTGGATATATTTATCAAAAATCACAGCTACATTTCTAATTAAGAACCGTCCTTTATCGGTAACGCTAAATCTATCACTAACCATCTCTACCAAACCAAGTTCAGCAAGATCATTCAACATCTGTAATTCAACGTTAAAATAATCACTAAAAGACAACTTAAATTTTTGCTCAATATCAGCGTAAGTTAAACTATACTGGCACATTATTTGGCTGATTATATGTTTGCGAATTAAATCATCCTGACTCAAAATAATGCCACGCATTATCGGTAATAAATCCTTATCCAACATAGCATAATAACTTTGCAAGTCTTTAACATTCTGATAATAGCTATTACCCAGGAAACCTATTGACGAAACTCCAAAAGACAGCATATTTGTATCCGCAAACGTAGAATACCCCTGAAAATTACGCTGTAAACTCCCATCATCCAAAGCAACTGCTAACTCATCATCCGGAAGTGCAAAGTGATCCATGCCAATAAATTTATATCCAAAACGCCCCAACTTTTCTACGCTCATTTGCAATATATCAAGCTTTACCATACTTGAAGGTAAATCACTTTCTTTAATTCTGCTTTGCGGCATAAATATAGATGGAATATGCGCGTAATTAAATAAAGCTATTCGCGCAGGTGCGAGCTCCAAAACCTTATCTATAGTTGTAGAAAAACTTTCCAGATTTTGAAATGGCAAGCCGTAAATTAAATCAACATTAGTAGAGCTAAAACCAAAAGCTTTTGCGGCATCTAAAATATTTTTACAGCATTCAAAGCTCTGTACCCGATTCACTGTTTTTTGTACTTTATAATCAAAGTCTTGCAGACCAATTGAGACTCTATTAAAACCGTTTTCTCTTAAACCAGCAATATAATCCGAGTTAGAATGGCGGGGATCTATTTCCATGGCTATTTCTTGGGCTATGCTCATATCAAAATATTTGCCAATAACTTGCATAATTTGTTTAACTTCGGCAATAGTCATCCAGGACGGTGATCCACCACCAAAGTGTAACTGAATTACCTTCAATTTTTTACTATTATTGATTAACTGGGTATATAATTCAATTTCTTTTTCTAAATAAGTTAAATATGTAGCGATATTAGTTCTATCATTAGTAATAATTTTATTACACGCACAATATAAACATAAGGTATTACAAAACGGAATATGAATATAAAGGGAAACCGCCTCATTGGTATTATTCACCAGACCATCATTATTATTTACTGCTTTAGATTTATTATCATCCGCATGAACAAGCTCACCGCTAAATAAACTATTTAACCGCCCTAAATGAACTTCACGAGAATAATCTAAGCTAAACCTATCTGCGGTTGGATAAGACGTATAACGCGGAGCATTAGTTTGGCACTTCTCAATTAATTCTCTATCAAATACTATCACTATTTTAACTCTACCATTCTATTAAAAACTTTACCACTAGATCATCTCTACTACATTGTACAATTTGTGGATGATTAGCGTCAACCCATTGCAAATACTCAACCTTCCATCCTAATTGCACAAAACCATCATTTAGTTCTTGCACTACTGGAGCACTTGGCACACTCACGCCCTGCATCCAATAGTGTAAATAAGCCATTGGTAAAACATAACCTAGTTGGTCTTCCATCAAATCGTCTAAATCATCACCAGTATAAGACTTATTGTCTGCAGTCAGAGTAGCAAGCCCGCCACTCTCAACAGTAATTTTAGCTACAGTCTGCCCCAGTGGAGTATTAAAGCTTAATTCCTCGGTATTAGACTCTTTAACCCAAATAAAATTACCATAGCTGCTGTTACTTGGTTGCTTAATAGAAAACCGCCCAGAAATATTAAAATCTTGGTCTATAACAGATGGTTTGGTATATTTAGGTGGTGGTAAATCAGGAACTGCATCATAAAAGCTGGCACATCCGCTAACTTCTACGCCTAAAGTGAACAAACTCAAAACTAATAAAACTAACCAGAAAAATCGCATATGCTGCTTGCAATCTGCTAGATAATTATGTAAAATTAAATAACTACGCACAATTATTTTACTTCAATTCCAAATTGTAAATAACTTAACAGCACCTGTAGCTTATAAATTACTTGCAATTTTAACTGTTGCTGTAGTTGTGCCTTATCAATAATTTTTACAGCATGTGCTAAGTCCTGACGATTAAGGGCCAAATACACTGCAACTAAATGATGCGCACTATCCACAGAGTAATTCATATCATAACTTGATTTTATGTAAGACAACGCTTTATTATAATCACCAAGCTTATAATATATCCACCCCAACGTATCTAGGACATTCGGATCATTCGGCGCTAACTTATACGCCTTGTCTGCATATTTTTTAGCTTGTTTATAATCCCGAGTCTGATCCGCATAAATATAGCCCAAATCATTATAGGCAAAAGCACGGTCTGGATTCTGTTTCAGATATTTTTTATATAAACTTATTGACTGTTTAGTATAGTTCATCATTCCAGAGAATACCGCATACTGATATAAATACTCTGGATTTTTACCATATACCGACAATTTCCTATTCAACAAATCATATCCCCACCTATATTTGCTCTCCCCTAAATAATAGCCAGATTTAAACAATATAGTCTGCATATCGTTCAGCTTGTCTTGTTGCGCAAGCTTATCTAATATATTATTCGTGGATGTATAATCATTGGTATTCAAATAAGCATTAAGCAACATTATATCCGAAATTGCAAGAAGAGGACCATCACTAACAAGTCTATATTGAACGATTGCATTACTGGTCTGTCCTTGATAATCATAAATAGCGCCCTTTAATAATGCCAATACATTAGTTAGTGGTTTATTATTTGGCACAACCTGGTTAAAATAAATTAGCGCCTCTGTGTATGCACCATTTTGTATAGATAACATACCCAAATCAATTAAAATATTGTTATGATTAACTCCTGTAGCAAGCTGAGTATTTAAATAAGCTTTTGCTTGATCCGTTTGTTTAAGATTAAACAAAGCTGCTACATACAAGTTTTGGAGAACTTTATCTGGGTTATCTACAGTAACAAGAGGCTGTAAAATTTTAACTAATGTGACAAAATGGTTATTTCTAACCAATAAATCTGCACTCCAATATAGTGGAATTAACCAGCTTGGATAATTGGTTTGAATATAACTTATTTGGCTGTCCAGGCCATCTGTATTATTGCCAACTGCATAAGATAAAATCGCGACCATATGGGCTTCAGGATAACTACTATAGTTAGCAATCACATAATTAGCAAACTCAACTAGTGTGTTATAACTATCCGGACCAACATCAGTACTTACAACTGAACTAATAAATAATAAAATTACTCTGCCATTATCACTATTTTCTTTCATCAAACTATCTAAGTTACTTTCAGCAACAGCTATTTCTTGATTGCTTATAGCCATCCTAATTTTAAACAATCTGGCTAATCTAGAATCTGGATCGGTTTGAATAAATAAATTAACTAGGCTATTTAAATTTTGAGCTTGTTCCTGGGTCACACTCACGTGCTCTAGACAAATAATTGCCTTATAGATAATTCGTGGATCTTTGTATTTAAGCGCTAAGATATTATAAAATGGAAAAGCTTGCGCGTATTCCCCTTGATTATAATATAAATTCCCTTGCACTAAATTAGCAATATCAGCAGCATCGACTTTAGAGTCAGGTATATTATTTTGATCAAAATCACTAAGCAAATCGGCAGCATCAATAGCATTATCAACATTTTTTTGATAATTTGCCGTTTCAAATTCTTTTTGATTGTATTGTGGCACATTAGTAGTGCTGCAAGCAACAATACCAAATCCAAACAGTAAAATTAACAACAATATACGCATCATTAAATATAAAACCCTAATCCAAAACACTACCGCACAGTGTGCTACAATATGCTAGAATCTCGTTACTAGTAACTAGTTACTAGTTTCGCCTATATCTCTGATAAGATAGGAAAGCTGTAGAAACTCTGAATAATAGTAAGCGCTATTTTACCATCTTTAGAACAGCTTCATAATCTTTAATCAGGATAAAAAACTAGAATTACACTATACTTTTTTATCTCTCAATGAGAACCAATGTAAAACCTTGTCCAGAATTGTTTAGGAATAAATTAACATATGCCAGAATTACCAGAAGTTGAAACTATTAAACGTGGAATAAGCGATTTAACCGGACAAACTATCCAGCAAACTATTGTGCGAAATCCTAAGCTGCGTTATAAAATAAGCCCAACTCTTAATCAAGAACTAATCGGTAAAAAAATACTAAAAATATCCCGCCGAGCCAAATACTTAATTTTAGAACTCAGTCACGGATTTTTAATCATCCATCTGGGAATGTCTGGAAGTTTAAAGTTAATTAATCACCAAATTAATCCGGATTCTAATGATAATACTCCATCAGCCCCCATCCAAAAACATGATCATGTCGACATATGCTTTAATAGTGCAATCCTGCGCTATAATGATCCGCGACGGTTTGGCATGATAATGTACGTAGATACTCTTGAAAACTGTACCCTGCTAACTCATCTTGGTCCGGAACCTCTTGATGATAAATTTTCAGCTAACTATCTTATAAAACGCTTAATAAACCGTAAAAGCACTATAAAACAGCTTGTTATGGATAATCAAATTGTAGTTGGGGTGGGAAATATTTATGCTTGTGAGGCACTCTTTTTAGCTAAAATTGCCCCAACTAGAAGTGGCAGCAATATAACTAAAACCGAGGCAGCACTATTGGTAAATACCATCAAACAAGTATTAACTAATGCTATTATGCTGGGTGGAAGTTCATTACGTGATTATAAACACGCCGACGGCAATTTAGGCTACTTTCAAAACGTGCATAATGTATATGCAAAAACTGGACAACAATGCAAGGTGTGCAATACTGTAATCAAAGAACAAAGGCTTGGGCAAAGAAACAGCTTTTATTGCCCAAGCTGCCAAACATAGTGGTATCTAATAACCAGTTCAAATACGCAGCTATTTAAAAAAATGCTGAATTAAACCGGTTGCCACCAACAACCCCGCAATCCAAAAAACCACCTTATTCGTGGACTGTACAATTTCTTTTTGTAGTTCTAATTTTAACCCTTTAATTTCTCCATGTAATTCTTGTCTTAGCCCTTTAATTTCACCTTGTAATTCCTGCCTTAGTTCTTTAATTTCACCTTGCAATTCTCGTTTTACTTGGTGCAAATCTTGGCTGGTAGCAAAATCCATACTTAGCAATTCATCTTTTAAATTTTTGTGTTCGTCTTTTAAATTTCTATATTCATCTTTTATTTCTTTACGAACTTCATCAATAGTTACGGTATATAAAGACTCCATCTTTCTAGCTTGAAACTTGGCAAATTCATCTGACATACCCAGCTTTACTGCCCCCTCGACATAATCCAAAACATTAAAATGACTCATTATTAACTCCGACATAATTTGCACCTATAATAATTATTATAACAATAAACACCAGTTATTGTAGAATAATCTCTTAAATTAATTTTGCGCAAATTGCACTAATTATAATTATATATACTTCTCACTACCTACGACTTATATTTTTCATATCCAATCTCTTGAAATATCCTTGAAGATTTTTACTTAATCTACCTGACAACGGATAATCTGCATTAAAAATATCTTGATCTTCCCAAATAATATTAAACTTCTTATTAGGCGGTAAGACATGACTAGGCGCAGTTGGTCCAAAAAAACACGTCATTCTACTATCCATATTAGCAATAACCCCAAGATGCATAGCACCACAATCTGTAGTATAAAAATGTGCAGACATACTAATCAAATAGGTACTTTGCGCCAAATTAAATACCCCAGCATAATTAATAATATTTGTTGGATCAATACTAGCATATACAGAATAATTATCTCGGTCAACATTTCCACCTAAAAGAATAACTTTACGCTTCGCACCAAGCAAACAAGTTAATAACTGCTCAATTTTATCTTGGGGCAACATTCGTGCACCACCTGATTCATATTGATTATTGCCGCCACTATTAACCACAACATCATATTCTATGATTCCTAATTCAGACAATTTAGCTTCAACTATTAGCTTATCTTCTGCATTAATAATTAAATCTAAACTAATATCATTGTAATCAGGGATAGCAACCAAACAACTTGCCTTTAATAAATCAAGATAATATAAACCGTGGTAACGCATAATATCGTTATAAACAACATGTTTATTCAATAACAATTTTGATATGCGTTCTCTAACATAACCAATTTTCTGCCCACAAAAAAGTAAATTTAATAAATTTAACTGCCAGGATTTACCCAAATTAAATATATAGTCATACTCTTTCCGAATTGACCAGACAAATTTAATATAAGCAAACATCCCTTTTCTAGTAAAAACTTTATCGTCTACCCCAATCACTTTATTTAAATACGGATTATCTTTTAGCGTACTGGTGAAGGGCTGCGCTAGACAATAGTCTATAACGGCATTCGGAAAATTTATCCGCAAGTGGCGAATTAGAGGAGTGGACATTAAAATATCACCCATAGCCCCACGTTTAATCAACAAAATTTTCATCGAATCCACCACCAGACTAATCAATACACTTTAACTTATCAACTAATAAATCAACTATTATACTATCTTTTATTTTAATTTCCTTGTTAGTAATGGCTTTATTGCCTACACTATCCACATTTATACTCGGTTCAATAATAAAAAAATCGTCGCCTAAAGGATGCCACTGGCTTAATAAATTTAACCTATGCCAAAGAATAATTTTAGGTAGTTTAAGCGCAGAAGCTAAATGAGCAATAGAACTATCTATACCAACAAAAAACTTAGCATATTTAACTAAATCTCTCACCGCAAAAAGCCCAATTTGCCCATTAGTAAAAACTATCCGTGACTTATTTACCGACTCCAATAAACAATTTTCTACATATTTATATTCATCCCCTGCTGCGCCCACCATAATTATCGTGAGTAAACTATTGTTTAGCAAGTAATCTACAGTATATTTTAGAATAGATGGAGGGATATTTTTTTGATTATTTTGTGACGTGGCATGAATAACGACGTATTCACCTTTACTTAACTGATATTTTACTAAAACATCAACATTTTCAACCCATGTTTCTAATTTATTATCAAAAGCATGTAAATTTATAGCCTTATATTGTGGCTCAATAGCCTGTAAAATATCGAGTAAATGTACAGTTTCATGCGCTAGTGGCTGCCATTCTACCTTATGATTTAGTAAAAAACCAAAACCAGCAGTACCGTAACCAATTTGACAATCAGCAATCCCAGATAAATAAGTTGCTAAAATTCCGGTACCTAGATATCCACGAAAATGGCAGGCTGCCGCGTATTTATAATTTTTCTGACGACGCCATTGTCTTAAAGTGTTAAAAATTTTAAAAAAACCGGCAATAATTTTCTTATCTTTATAACCAGACACTGTTAAAACAGATACTGTCGAAACACGTACTGTCGAAACATTAATATTAGCTTTAGCATTTGTGTTAGCACTAGTACTGCTCTTAATCAAATCGGCAAATATAAACTCATACGGTTTCTGAATTAAAATATCAACAGCATAGTTAAGTTTTAAAAAATCATCTATTACATAGCGAAATAATATCAAATCCCCAATCAAACCTAAATTGATAAATAATAAGCGCTTGTTTTTTAATTTAGCGGGAATATCCTGTCTTCTAACAAATTTATAACCTAGATAATCAATAATGGTATAACACTTATATAAAATGCCATGCGCCAAATAACCCTTATTGAGCTTGTCTAATTTATCCATAAAAATTTATTTCATTCATTGCTATTTTATTCATTCCATTCAAAGTAAAGGCTATACATACTCTTCGTCTTTGAGTATGTAGGTATATAATACAATTTATTAACCAACAAGCAAGCGCTGCCATTTATTTACTATAAGTGACGAAGTGAATTTAGTTATTGCTCCACGAGCAGCTTGACTATATTTTTCTCGCAAACATTTATCGTTTGCCAACAACACCAAAGAATCAACTAATTGGTCAAGATTATTTTTGTCAATAACTATCCCATATTTACCATATTCTAAAATCTCTGCCGCACCAGTGTTAGTGGCAATAATTGGACGCACATAATATAGAGCCTCACAAACCACCACAGGACAAGCGTCGCTGCTTGATGGCAATACAAAAATATCGCATTCCTTTATATAAGAAAGTGGCGTATTCGTATAGCCAACCAAAGTAACAAACCCCTGTAAATTCAATTTATTTATTTGTTCATTCAAATTGCTAAATTCTTCTCCAGCGCCACAAATATATAAATGCGGCCTCACCTTCAATCTAGGAATTGCGATATATAATGCATTGATTAATAATGAAAAATTTTTTTCGCTGGCCAATCTGCCAACTGCACAAATATTTAGTGTATCCTGTGGCAACTTAAATAAATTATCTACATGCTCAAATTTTAAAATATTATTAATTATAATCAGATTTTTTAATGCATAACCGTCAGTATTTTGGTCATCACAGTTTTTATCATTTTTATAACTACCAACATACTCACGCATTGAGTCTGCACTAGTATTACTAACACAAACAATCGTATCCGCCTTCTTTAAAGCATACTGATGAATTTTAGTAAGTAAAGCTCCAAATCCAGACCCCATTTCGCTCCTACAACTATGTGCCCAAACGATATATTTTTTTCGGGTAAATAATGATACTACCAGCGCCAATACCACTAAAAACGGAACTTCATTTAGTATACAAAAATCATATTTTTTAATTAATTTAACCCATTTAACCAAAAACACTATTTTATTTAAAGTTTTAATTATCCTATTGTTAGATACTTCAGATGCATAAACAACTTTAACTTGATTCGGAATAATAAATTTATTCTTATTTTCATAGCATAATATAGTGATTTGATATTTATCAATCAGGCTTTCAACCAAATTAATTAATACAGTTTCAGCTCCGCCACGCTCCAAATTTTGCCAAACAAATAAAATCTTATTTTTACTCACAGTGACCTAACAACTATTAAAACTTTTAAGAAATTAAAGAAATTAAATTTTAGTGTCTTCGACAACTTAGTTTCTTCAATAACTTATTTCTCAAATAATACTGATTTATAAATTCATCAAATTTACTTACATCAAATATTCTATTTTTTTTATTAGCAGCTTTCAACATTTTTAAATGCTTATAATATGCTCCAAGTTTAAAAATAAAACCAATACCTTTAGGCGCAAGCAACAACTTGAGATGCGTATCAATAATTGTATCGGTAAGCTTGTTCCTAAATAATTTACTTAAACCATAACTTAAAATATCTTTCCTGCTTATTGCAATATTAACACTATTTTGTTTAGTTACTTGCAAGGGGCTATCACGATAATGTAACAATATGCTATCCAAATTACTAATTTTCATCCCATTATCTAGAATATCTATCCACAATTGCCAATCCTCGGCATAATTGTCATTATTTTCTCTGTATTTTAATTTGTATTGCTTAAATATTTTGCTACTCATTATTACCGCTGGCTGTGCCAACTCACAGCAAAATAAGTACATTTTGATGCTAACTACGTCGGGGTCGCTGGCAAATTCTAATATCTTGCCAGTTTCTCGCACACCACAAAAGCCATGCTCACCTGAGGAATTGTTGACAACACCAATACTATCAACATCATCTCTAATAACACTGCATCTGGCACCACATACCACAACATCCTGATTTTGCTCCATAAAGTTTACTTGCTGCATAATCCTATCTGGAAGAGAGATATCATCTGCATCCATGCGCACAATATACTTGCCTGCCGAATTCTCAATGCCAATGTTTGCGCTAAAAGCCTGCTTTTTATTTACTGTATTTCTAAACAATTTAATACGCTTATCCAATGCAGCATATTTTTGTAAAATCTGATAACTGTTATCTGTAGAACAATCATCAATAATAATAAATTCGAAATTTGAATAAGTCTGACTGAGGATACTCGTTATAGAATTATCTAAGTAATGTTCAGCATTATAAACAGTCATGATAACTGATACCAGTGGCTTAGTCATATTTTAATCCATTCATTAGGCAATAAATCTGATACATTAAATCTGGTATCATTAAACCATTTACGCGGTGCAATTACCACCTTATTTGAATTAATATTCAACCATGCACCCCACCAGCTAAATGAACTATTTGCAATAATATTACACTTACATAAACTTATTAACTGCATATCTTTATAACTATTTTTTCCTTGATTGCCATCCACATATACAGCATTAGGCAAAGATAAATTATCTTTACACCAAGCCACATCATCCGAAAAAACATAAAATTGCGGATTTGCAATTTTAGAATTAATTATTCCAATTGCACGCTTATAATAATCTAGCGTACAAATATCACCATGTAATGGATTATTTACATAATCACCTCTGCGCACATGGACAGACACTGAATTTACTTGTTCTATTTGTTGGGCAATAAGTTGATTACCTTTATCTAGGGAAGGAAATTTAAATGCTTGACGCACCTGATTAACGCAACTAGCAAAATATTTTTCTGACTGCCAATATCCATCCAATAAATAACTATGCTTACTACTCGGTTTAAAATGAATATATTTTAAGTCATAGCCAAAGTTTCGCTGCACAATGACACAGTTACCAATTCTTAGCTTATTCCGTAACCTATCTATAAATAATCTATGCTTGTTATGTCCATAACCATGCTCATATCGACGCCTAAGCTGTAATATATGTTTAAATTCTGGCGTATTTTCTGCCTCAATCAGCAGCGGAGTTACTCCAAAAATTCTGTTTAACTCATACCCATGATGTAATTTATAATCCGCAAAATCAGAAATATCAAAATACGTTTCAAAATCACGCTGCTTCAGTTCGAGATAATAGGCATACTGAAACATCTGATTACCAAGACCACCTAAGCACTTAACAATTAACAACTATACAACCCTCATGGATAGATCAATAGCCTGTATGTGTTTAGTTAATGCACCGATTGATATTCTATCCACCCCCAGATTGACATATTGCATAATATTATCTAGTGTTACGTTGCCAGATATTTCAATTTCAGCCCTACCATCGGTATATATAACACATTTTTCTATTTCAGTTAATGACATATTATCTAATAAAATATTTTTAGCACCAGCAGATATTGCCTCTTGCAATTGAATAAAAGTTTCTACCTCAATCTGAATTGGTATATGCGCCATAACAGTTTTAAACGCCAACTCCAATGCCTGCGTTACTCCACCACATGCAGCAATATGGTTTTCCTTAATTAAAACACCATCATATAAGCCTATCCGCTGATTATAACCGCCCCCAACTGTCACTGCATATTTTTGAGCAAGACGCAGCCCAGGTAAAGTCTTTCTTGTATCCATAATCTTAACCGGATTACCAGATACGGCGTTAACATAGGTTCTAACCAGTGTAGCAGTACCAGATAAAGCTTGCATAAAATTCAGCGCAGTTCTTTCCGCAGTTAATATTGAGCGTGCATTACCACTAATTTTACACAATTGGGTTTTAGCTGCAACGAAATCCCCATCTTTCACATACCATTCGATTGTAACTGTTGCATCAAGCGCATAAAAAGATAATTCTGCCCATTGTCTTCCACACATAACCATATCTTGATTAGTTTGAATACTCGCTGTAATTGTATTAAATGGCGGAATTAATTCAGCGGTAAAATCATGCCCTGTTGCGGATAAATCTTCCATCAAGCTGTCGGCTACCTGCTTAATAATAACATTAACCGGACACACACTAGAATTTATGGTATTTTTCATATACATTATATATTTACTCTTTTATCTGCTGCGCAAGTAAATCTAAATAATAATCATGCAATAAAGCTCGGCTTTGGTGGCATACCAGAAGACACTGTTAATATTTCATAACTATCTTCAGTTACTAATATAGTATGCTCCCATTGCGCCGATAAGCTTCTATCTTTCGTCACCGCTGTCCAACCATTAGGCATAAATTTAACAAATCTTTTACCTTGATTAATCATGGGCTCAATAGTAAAAACCATACCTTTTTCAAGCTGTACCCCAGTTTTAGGCTTACCGTAATGCAATACTTGAGGATTTTCATGAAATACTTTCCCTATCCCATGTCCGCAAAACTCTTGCACCACACTATAACCATTTTTATGAGCATAGGTTTCTATCGCATAACCAATATCGCCTAAATAATTACCTGGCTTAACCTGGTTAATTCCCAACCACATACATTCATAAGTAATTTGACACAATCTTTTAGCGTGTGGCGACACCTCTCCTACAAAAAACATTCGTGAAGTATCCCCATGGTATAAGTCTTTATACACTGTAATGTCAACATTGACAATATCACCATTTTTTAACGGTTTATCATTTGGTATACCGTGACAAATTTCATGATTTACTGAGGTACATATTGATTTTGGATACGCCGATACATTGGGGTCAGGTTTGTAATTAAGCGGAGCAGGATAAGCCTGCTGTACATTTACTATATAATCATAGCATAATTTATCTAATTCATTGGTAGTAACTCCAACTGTCACAAAAGGCGTAATGTAATCCAACACCTCAGCAGCCAATTTACCTGCCTTTCGCATATATTCTATATCGACTTCATTTTTGATAGTAATATTCACAAAATTATCCAACTTTCAACATATATATCAATATTTCAATATTTCAATATATAACAAAATCCATTAATCAATAAGCAATAGTCAATAATCAATATTCATCACTTGTTTTACTTCAGCAATAGTCTCGCTTGCAACTTCTGCTGCCTTTTCCGCACCATCTGCCAAAATATTTTTAATCAAGTTTAAATCATCTTTATATTGCTTGGCATTCTCTATAAAACCAGTTTGCTCAGCATAAATTGATTCAATAACTGGAGCTTTACACTCCAAGCAGCCAATCCCAGCCGACACACAACCATTTTGTACCCATTGCTTAGTATCAGGACTGCTATATATCTGATGTAATTGCCAAACTGGGCACTTGGCGGGGTCACCAGGATCATCGCGTCTAATTCTAGCCGGGTCAGTTGGCATAGCTCGAATTTTTTTGCTTATGCTATCAATATCTTCCCGAAGCACAATTGTATTATTAAAAGATTTAGACATTTTCTGCCCATCAATACCCACGATTTTTGGGGTATCACTAACTAATGCCTGCGGTTCAGTAAGAATTACTTTAGACTTATTTTCCAAAAAAGCAAAAAGACGTTCTTTCTCTCCCAACGACAGATTAATTGCATCAGTTAATAAAAATCTGGCTTTAATTAATGCCTCATCATCCCCATTCTGTTGATACCTAATTAGCAAATCCTGATACAATTCAGATTTTTTACTACCTAATTTCTTAATAGTTTCACGTGCTTTATCTTCAAATCCAAGTTCTCGACCATAAATATGGTTAAACCGTCGCGCAACCTCACGGGTTAACTCAACATGAGCAACCTGGTCCTCACCAACTGGAATAATATTAGCATTATAAAGCAGTATATCAGCGCTCTGCAATAATGGATAACCCAAACAACCATATGTATCAGTTTCCTTAGACACCGCATTTTCTAAATGTTCTTTATATGATGGCACACGCTCCAGCCAGCTCAGCGGAGTAATCATTGATAACAGAGCATAAAGCTGAGTATGCTCTGGAACATGCGACTGAATAAAAATTATTGCTTGAGATGGATCTACACCACAAGCAAGCCAATCAATAACCATCTCATAAATATCATCTTCCATGTTTTTAGTATTTTCATAGTCGCTAATTAACGCATGTAAATCTGCAGCCATAAAATAACATTCATGCTCATACTGTAAATTAACCCAATTTTTTATAACGCCATGATAATGACCTATATGCAGCCTTCCTGTGGGACGCATTCCTGATATAACCCGTAAATGATTGTGCATAGTAAATAAGGCCTAATTAAGTAAAAAAATTATAATAACGAAAAAATTAAATTAACAATTGACAGATATATTGGTCCAATTATATAAGTCAAACCGCCCACTAACAATAAAAAAATTAATATCCACATTCCGTATGGTTCAATTTTAGCAAACACAGCAGCTTCCCTTGATGGTAATAGTGAGAAAACTACACGCCCTCCATCCAATGGAAGTATTGGTAACAAATTTAATACCATTAAGCTGACATTTATAGAAATTCCAGCTTGAGACATTAAATTTATTGGCTGCCCAAAATAATTACCACAGTAAATAGACAATTTAAATATTAGCGCCCAAATCAAAGCCATAGCTAAGTTAGCTAAAGGTCCAGCTAACGCCACCCAAAATAAATCTTTCTTGGGATTGTGTAATTTATCAAAATTAATTGGTACTGGCTTTGCCCACCCAAAAATAAATCCTCCCAAAACAATACCAATCAGCGGAAAAATAATAGTTCCAACCAGATCAATATGATGCAACGGATTAATTGAGAGGCGTCCCATAAGTTTAGCCGTAGCATCCCCATGCCTATATGCAACATAAGCATGAGCTGCCTCATGAAAAGTAATCGCAAAAATTAACGGAATGATGTATACCGCAATTTTTTGCATAACCGATAAACTTACCATATACTCTTAGTCTTTCAATCCTGAACTATGTCATACTTGCTACTACCCAGCCTATATCACTGAGTAGTAGCTCATACTTTATAAACGCTCCTTATGTACTTACCTATACACTTCGTCATGTCTTTTAAAAAGGTATATTGTCTATATAATCTTTTAATACAATTCTGAATTGCTCTTTTATTTGTTCAAGATTGCTTTCTTCGTCTGCCTCAAAACGTAATACTAAAACCGGCGTAGTATTAGAAGCCCGCACTAAACCAAAACCATTTGCGTACTCAACTCTCAACCCATCAATAGTAATAACGTTTTCACTGCCAGGAAATTTTGCAGTCGCTTGTAATTTTTCGACTATTTTATGTTGCTCGCCCTCCTCAACCTTAATATTAATTTCTGGAGTAGATACACAATTAGGCAATATATCTAATAATGCAGATGGATCTTCTACATTAGATAATATTTCAAGTAAGCGGGCTCCAGCATAAACACCATCATCTGCACCATTCCAGCGATCACTAAAGAAAATATGCCCTGACATTTCCCCAGCTAATTTAGCACCAATTTCACGAGATTTAGCTTTAATAAATGAATGTCCAGTTCTACACATAACCGGAACCCCGCCATGCTCCTTTATCCATTCCGCCAAAAGACGTGAAGATTTTACATCATAAATGATCTTTGCACCAGGGTTTTTCTCTAAAATATCGGCGGCAAACAACATCATCTGCCTATCTGGATAGATTATATGCCCTTTATTTGTAACAACCCCAAGCCTATCCCCATCACCATCAAAAGCAAGCCCTATCTCAGCACCAGGATTATTTAGAGCATCAATTAAATCTTTCAAATTCTCCGGTTTTGATGGATCGGGATGGTGATTTGGGAAATTACCATCCACATCACAAAATAATCCGAGCACTTTAGCGCCCATTCGCCTATATAAAACAGGTGCAATCTTACCCGCAACCCCATTACCACAATCAATTATAATTGACATCTTACGTTGTAATTTTACATCGTTAGTAATTTTTTTAATATATTGTTCAGTGATATCTACAACATGATGCTTGGCACTATTAGATTTTGCGGTTTCCATATGGCTGCCATTTTCTAACAAGGTGTGTATCTGTTGAATTTTTTCGCCAAATAAGGTCTCCCCACCAATAACCATTTTTAACCCGTTGTATTCTGGTGGATTGTGGCTGCCAGTAATCATGACTCCAGACAGAGTACCCAACTCATAATTAGCAAAAT
>JAUPUP010000235.1 GCA_030917485.1 Pseudomonadota bacterium | reverse complement strand
CAGGCTTTAATTCGTGAATCACCTTCACACAACGCTTTAACCAAGGAGGATTTACCTGCACCTGACGGCGCTGAAATTACAAAAATATTACCAATATTCATTACAGTTGTTTCCTAAGGTTCAATAAAAACATTCGATGAAGCGCACATAATTATAAATTAAAACCCAACGAGTATAGTACAATTATGACTGATATTTTAATCTGATACTTTTAGTTAGAAGTCTATTGATGTTTTCTCGAAGGATGTAATATTAGCGTGTTAGTTGATTCGCATTGCCATTTAAATTTTCCTGAACTATATAATAATATAGATGATTATCTGCTGCAAATGAAGCAAAATCAAGTCGATTATGCGCTTTGTGTTGGCACTCGTCCAGATAATTTAGATAAAATTGTAGCTTTGGCTGGTCAATATGAAGGGCTGTTTGCCTCTGTTGGCATTCATCCGGATGAATATTTAGAAGGATTTGTCTTAACTAAAGAATTTTTACAGCAGTATACCATTCATCCCAAAGTCGTTGCCATCGGTGAAACTGGGCTCGATTATTTTCGAATTCAAGATCAAGACCGTTCTTGGCAGCATGAACGATTTATTTTACATATTGAGGTTGCAAATGCGGTTAATCTGCCCTTAATTATTCATACTCGTCAATCAATTACTGATACTTTGGCAATTATGCGTGAGCATAATGCAATGAAAGCTGGCGCTGTAATGCATTGTTTTACTGAAAACTTAGACAATGCCAAACAATGTCTCGATCTGGGGTTTTATATTTCTATATCAGGAATTGTTACTTTCAAAAACGCCGCTATTGTGCAAGAGGTGGCTAAATATGTTCCGCTTGATATGCTGTTGATAGAAACTGATGCACCTTTTTTAGCGCCAAGCCCATTTCGAGGTAAAACCAATCATCCAGCATTAATAACTCACACAGCACAATATATTGCAGACTTGAAAGAAATTAGTTTGACTGAGTTGGCTGATGCTACTGCCAATAATTTTTTTAGGCTGTTTAAAAAAGCACAGCGTTAAAAATCAGTGATATAGGCTGAGTAGTGACCTTAAATTTATATGGGTTAAATTATACTGAGAATTTATTTATTAGTCCAGGAATGAAAGATAAAGATTATATGAAAATAGTAACAATAGATGGTCCGGCAAGTTCTGGCAAGGGTACGGTAGCCAAAATTATTGCAGCTAAACTGGGATTTAATTATCTAGATTCGGGCGCTATTTATCGAGTGGTGGGTTTACTAGCATACAGAAATAACTTGGACTATAACCTAGATAGCGATGATGTAAATAATCTAAATGATGCAGATAGTGTAGATGATGCAAATAATGCAGAGGATGCAGACTATGTAGCCGTAAATATTGATAGTGATAATAGTACAAATAATAATAATCATAATAATCATAATAATCATAGTGCTATAAATAAGCTATTGCAGCTTATGGATAACACCTCTATTGAATTTACCACAAATAACGGTGGGGTAACCATAAATGGCGAAAATGTTTCTGATATAATTCGCAGTGAAAAAGTCGGTATGTTGGCATCCAAGTTTAGCAGTGTTGCAATTATTCGTCAAAAACTATTACAATTTCAGCGCAATTTTGCGCATGATCCGGGACTGGTTACTGATGGTAGGGATATGGGTAGTGTGGTATTTCCAGACGCTGCTTTAAAAGTTTACTTGACTGCTTCACCAGAAATCCGCGCACAAAGGCGTTTATTGCAGTTGCAAAGGTCTGGCGAATCTGTTACAATTACTCCCGTTTTACGTGATATCTTAGCGCGCGATGCCCAAGATTCATTGCGTAAGGCTGCTCCGCTTAAATTTGACGAGTCATTTAAGGTCTTAGATAATTCGAATATAACAATTGATGAAACAGTAGATATAATCATTAGTTGGTTGAATTAGTCGGTGCATGTTCATTAATTACAGGTTATAGCGTAACATATTTAGTTACTGCTTTCGAGGTTGCTACCAGCATTAAAGGACAAAAATTACGTTTTTAAGTTTATTTTTGTTTTGCTGTTAGTTTTTTTAACTATTTTTTATTTTAGGTCTATATAAAAGTATGGAAAATTTCGCAAGCTTATTTGAACAAAATCTAGCACAGTTGGAGATGCGTGAAGGTGAGGTCGTAAAGGCTGAAGTTGTTAGCATTGACAATAAATACGTAACGGTAACTGCTGGTTTAAAATCGGAGTCTTTAATTCCTGTTGCTGAATTTAGGGATGAGCATGGAGTTTTAGAAGTTAATGTAGGGGATATGACCTACGTAGCAATTGAAGCCATCGAAGATGGATACGGTGAAACCAGACTATCCCGTGAGAAAGCTAGAAAAATAGCTGCATGGACTGAGCTTGAAGAAGCTCTAGAAAGCCAAGCTGTATTGGCTGGTCCAATTTATGGTCGCGTAAAAGGTGGCTTGGGCGTTATGTATAAAAATGTTCGTCTATTTTTGCCGGGCTCATTATTAGACGTTAGAACTGTTCGTGATTTTACTCCATACGAAGGTAAAGATGTAGAATTTAAAGTAATTAAAGTTGATCGTCGTAGAAACAATATTGTAATTTCTAGAAAAGCAGTTTTAGTTGAAAGAACTGGCGAAGACAATAAAGCAATTATTGAGAGAATGCAAGAGGGTAACGTTGTTAAAGGAATCGTTAAAAACATTACTGATTATGGTGCGTTCGTTGATCTTGGCGGTATTGACGGCTTATTGTATATTACAGACTTATCTTGGAAAAGAGTTAAACATCCATCTGAATTATTGACTGTTGGTCAAGAGGTTGATGCGGTAGTATTGCGCTTTGACCAGGATAAACATAGGGTATCATTAGGATTAAAACAATTATTGAATGATCCTTGGTCAGGTGTGTCTGAACGTCATCCAGTAGGTACTAGATTATACGGTAAAGTATCTAATATTACTGATTATGGCGCATTTATTGAAATTGAAAATGGTATTGAAGGTTTAGTCCATGTATCAGAGATGGATTGGACTAATAAAAATATTAATCCAGGTAAGCTGGTTAAACTTGGTGATGAAGTTCAGGTTCAAATTCTTGAGGTTGATGAAAGCAAGCGTAGAATTAGCTTAGGCTTAAAACAATGTCAACAAAACCCATGGGTTGAATTTGCTGAACGGTTTAAAAAAGGCGATCATATCACGGGTTCAATCCGCTCTATAACTGATTTTGGGTTATTTGTTGGATTAGAGGGTGGTATTGATGGTTTGGTGCACGTTTCTGATATTTCTTGGACTTTAACTGGGGATGCAGCAATTCGCAACTATAAAAAAGGACAAGATGTAGAAGCAGTTATAATTTCGGTTGATGTCGAAAAAGAAAGAATTGCTCTAAGTATTAAACAATTAGACAATGATCCATACAGTTTATTTTTATCTAACCATGATAAAGGTTCAATCCTTAAAGGAATCGTAAAATCGGTTCAGCCTCATGAAGCTGTAATTGAATTTGAAGACGGAATAGATGCTGTACTACCGGTACGTGAATTTTCTAATGATAAAATTGATGATTTGACTACGGTACTTAATGTAGGTAGTGAAGTTGAAGTGATGATTATCAATATTGATAGAAAATATCGAGTTATTAATGTATCTATTAAAGCTAAAGATGCCAGGGAAGAAGCAGATGTAATCAAAAAGATGAAGAATGCTGAAAAAACTTCTGGTACAACAAGTTTAGGTGCGTTATTGCAAGATAAATTCAAAGAAGAATAATCTAAACAAGAATAGTAACGCAGTAAAAATAAAACTCAAGAAAGACATGGTGTTTATTATGAATCGTTCTGGAATAATTGCCAAACTAATTGAACTTTATCCTCAAGTAAATCGCAAAGATGTTGAGGGTTTAGTTAAGAATATGTTTGGTGCAATATTTGATAGTATCATTGAAGATGATAGAATTGAAATTCGCGGCTTTGGTAGTTTTTCTCTTAAAAAGCGTCCGCCAGGTGTGGTTAGAAATCCTAGAGATGGTATATCTATTCAATCTGGTAATCGGCATGTGGTCTATTTTAGAGCTGGTAAAGAGCTCAAAGATAGAGTTAATGCCTCTAGCAAGTAAGAAAAAATAACGCACAAAAAAATAAGAAGTGGGGATAGCTGTGGTGGGGTGCTTTCTGTGACCTTTGCGCGATGTATCAAATGGTCTTGTTTGCTGTATATATTGATGAGTAATCAACTATACGCAGACGAGACTGCGTATGGAACAGGTGGCGGTTCATTTGGTTCTGGCACTTCTACATATAGCGCTGTCCCTGCATCTGCTATAGGTGCAACGACGTCATCAAGTAATCAAAACAACCTAGGTACTGCTTCCGCAGTATCGGTTGCCAATCCTTCGCTCAATAATCCGTTCGTGACCGGGAATGATGGTTCTGCGGCTACAGCCACTGGCGTCGGTACTGATGTTCAATCCGCTTTATTAAATCCCAACAATCCCAATAACAAAGCCAATATGGGTAAGACTATTTTTATTGGTAATACCACCAATTCTAAATTCCGTAATCCGCTAGCTCCAGATGAATTTCAAAATAGTGTACGAATTAGGACCGGTTTAATTTTAGATCATTACGGCTATAGTTTTTTTACTGATCCTACGGCTTTTACTCCAGCACAAGATGCACCAGCGTCAAGTAATTATGTATTAGGACCTGGAGATGCTGTATCAATTAAAGGGTGGGGTTCTGTTGATATTGCATATACTTCTCAAGTAGATAACGCTGGCAATATTTTTATTCCTAAGGTTGGTCAAATCAACTTAACCGGTGTTAGAGTTGCAGACTTAAATGCTTATTTAAAAGAGAGAATTGGTCGCATATATCGCAATTTTTCTTTATCCGCCAATGTTTCCCAAGTTAGATCAATCCAAGTTGTAGTCGCTGGGTTTGCTAATCAACCAGGAACTTACACCATTAGTTCTTTATCTACTTTAACCAATGCAGTTTTTGCGTCTGGCGGACCTTCTCCAGATGGGTCGTTGCGGCATATTGAGTTAAAGCGTGGTGGCAGGGTTGTTGCTGATTATGATATGTATGATTTACTTTTAAGCGGTAATTCTGCAGGCGATGTACGCCTCTTATCTGGGGATGTAATTTATATTAAGCCACACGGTCGAGAGGTGGCAATCTATGATGGGGTTAAAGTTCCAGGAATTTATGAAACCCGAGATAAAGAAACTGTAGCGGATATAGTTAAATTTGCTGGTGGTTATACCTTTAATAATACTAAAAAACAGTTGATTATTGAAACTATGGATGAAAATAAGCAAATCAATGTAACTAATTTTAATTTTACTGAAGGTATGAAACAAGAACTTAGCAACGGTGAAATAATTCATTTTTTTAAAGCATCTAATAATTACAAAGACGCGGTAGTTTTAATTGGAAATGTGGCAAATCCGTCACGGTTTAATTGGCATCAAGGTTTGACTATTAAAGATGTAATCCCTAACAAAGAGCAGTTATTAACTAAGTCTTTTTGGAATAGTTATAGCGTCAACTCCTATGCCAAAGACAATGTATTAGATAGCCTTGCGGTAGAGAAAACTAATAATTGGTCAGCCAAAGATCAGACTTCATCACAGTTTACTTCAGGTTTAGGCAGCGATTCTAATGCTAATAGCCTACCGTCATCACCATTCGCTGGTGGGGATAATTTATTTACAGCCGGTCCGGTATCAATTCCAGAAGCTGATATAAATTGGCACTATGCTGTAGTGGTGAGAATTAACCCAGATGACTTTCGTTCGGAGTTAATTCCATTTGATTTAAGCTTAGCAATTGCTGGTGAATCGCAAAATAATTTAGTACTGCACCCAGGCGATATAATTAATGTGTTATCAAGTAAGGACGTGCGTGGACCAACTAAAAAAGGTATGTTGTACGTGTTCGTTGATGGTGAAGTAAACACTCCTGGCGTTTATGAGATGAAACCTGGAGCTAAATTATTAGATGCAATTAATATCGCTGGAAATGTTACCAATGATGCATATCTTTATGGTATAGAGCTTGACCGGGATGCAGTCAAAAAACGCCAAAGAGCGGCATTGAATCAAATGTTGGATAATGTACAACAATCCCTGCTGGCACAGGCAAATAATGCAGTTGCATCATCAGTTAATGGGGCAAATATGACGCAGCAGGTATTAACTCAACAGCAGGCATTTATTGATAAACTGCGCAAGCTGCAGCCAACTGGGAGGGTAGTATTTAATCTAAAGAATAACAAAATAACTCTTACAGATTTACCTAATATTACTTTGGAAAATGGCGATACGGTATATATACCGCCGACCCCCGCAACTGTAGATGTAATTGGGCAAGTATATAATCCAGCAACTTTTATGTATAACGATAGTTTTACTTTGTCTGATTATTTGGATGCTGCAGGTACGCCCAACCAGTTTGCTGATACTTCAAGTATTTATGTGCTACATGCTGACGGTACTTTATACAGCAAGCAACAAGCCGGATGGTTTGGAGTGTTTGGTTCAAAACGCTTATATGCTGGGGATGCTATTGTCGTTCCACAAACCATTCAGTTTATGTCGCTGCAGCAAAACTTGATTAATTGGACGCAAGTATTGGCTAACTTTGGCTTGGGTGTTGCAGCAATTAACCAGTTGGGTAATTAGTCATGGAAGTAGTAGCAGAAAAATTGGACAGATATGGAAAAATTGCAGAAAGACCACAAGTAAATGCAACGTGAATTAAAACCACCATTAAAAATAGACATAGTTAAAGTATGTGGTGTAATTAAGTCAAATTTTAAACAATTGCTTATAGGTACTGTGCTTGTAACTTGTGTGGGAATTATTTATTGTGTTTTTGCGCCACCAATCTATACGGCAAACACAATCATTAATCCTCCTAAACTGGGTGATAGTGGTACTGGGTTGGCAAGTGCTTTTGGTGGTTTGGCTGCTTTAGCTGGTGCTAATCAGCGTGCATTCGTATTAGTCAATGATAGCGATACAACTATCGCATTTTTAAAGTCTCGGTATGTAGTTGATCAAATTATAAAAAAATTTAATTTGGTTAAATATTACAAAGTAAAAGACATTACTGTAGCCAGAAAAACACTAATAAGCGCCACAACTACTATTCCCGATGCAAAATCTGGGTTATTAGAGATTGATGTAGATGATAAAAACCCTAAAATGGCTGCCGATATTGCTAATACTTATGTAACTGCATTAGGCAGATTAATTAGTAGTATTGGCTTAAATACAGCTTTGCATAAACGTGAATTTTATGACAATCAAATTGTACAGGTTAAAAAAGATTTGGCTCAAGCTCAAAAAGTATTACAAGAATTTATGATTAAAAACGGAATTACCGCTGGAGCTCAAACTAATATTGTTACTGGAATTTCGACTCAATTACAGGCACAGTTAGCTGTTGCCCAAAGTCAGTTGATTTCTATGCAAAGATATGCTACAGTAGATAAT
>JAUPUP010000234.1 GCA_030917485.1 Pseudomonadota bacterium | reverse complement strand
TAATGATGATAAAATAATAAATCAATTATCTGAACTTGAAAATCAACATGCGAAAGTAACTATAAATGGTGCGCTCGTTGATAAAATGGCATTTAATTGTAATTCAGTAACAATAAATGAATAGCGTCAATCATCTAAAATTCTAACTTTTTAATTATCGTTAACATACGAATAAATAAGAGCCAAAATAAAATAAACCTATAATTACTTCCGTATGGTATTAATTAAAATTCAAGTATAGGAAATAACTATGATGTCAGTATTATGTATAGGCTCTTTTAATTAAAAATTAAAGTTCTGAAACTGGTGCGTTATATTTGTAACCACCATAATAAGCAACTAATGCCATATCCATGCGGCAGCTATCGCTTGTACACTTATTGTAGTAGTTCACAAAAATAGCATATGCATTAGATAAATCCGCTGGATTAAATGTTTGGCTACCTGGTCGGCTGCAGCTGCCTAGCTCTGAACAAGTGCGCGCATTAGATGTAATAGCATGATAATCAATAGCCTGCCGATGCTCAGTTAGGATTAGTTTCTTAAAAAAACCAGGCTTCTCCGTATAAGCATAAGCATAGCAATCGCTGTTAACTACAATATATTCCTTGCCCAGCTTCTCATTAATTGCCTGTGCAGCGCAGCTCCGCATCAAGTAAGTGCGTGATGGAAACTGCTTCGTTAGGCGGTCGTTGTTAAGGTTGCTTGTATACACCACATCAATCTTGCCAGCCTCATCTGAGATATCTTTATCACGTGAATAAAACTGGTTGAACGTAGGTTGTTCATCGGCATATTGCTTAATTAGTCGTCTCTCAGCACTAGTTAATCCAGAATCCTCAAATGGCGGTTTTGCAAAAGCCTGCTGTGCTGATAATATGGTTGCTAATAAGGTTAGTAATTTTAAGTTGCGCATTTTATGTCCCTTTAAAAAGTTAAGTTGTTTAATCAAGCACCAATTACAGCACACTTAATTAAGCAAAAGTTGCTGCGCGTAAAGTCTAGTGCTGTAAGCTACTAGAGCCATATCTATGCGGCAGCTATCGCTTGTACACTGGTTATAGTAGCTTACAAAAATAGCATACACATTAGATAAATCTGCGGGGGTGAATGTTTTGCTACTAGGATTACTGCAACTACCCAGCTCTGCACACGTGTAAGCGTTGTCTGTGATGTTGTGAAAATTAAAAACCTGCCGATGCTCTGTGAGTATATGCGTGTTGAAAATCCCAGCAGCATTTGTGAATGCGTAGCTGTAACATTCATCATTACCAGTAACAATATATTCCTTACCAAGTTTCTCATTTAACATTTGTGCAGCGCAGCTCCGCATTAGAAAAGTGCGAGTGACAAACTTATCTGTTAAGCGGTCGCCATTAAGATTACTTGTGTAGACCACATCAATCTTGCCCTCACCCTCTGGATAGTCGCCATCCTTTGAAAAATACCGCTCGAATGTACGCTGCCCAGCATATTGCTTCAATAGGTGCTCTTCTGCTTTGGTTAAGCCCTTAGTTTCCAATGGTGGCATCGCTATTGCCTGCTGTGCTGATAATATGATTGCTAGTAATGCTAGTAGCTTGGTTTTTTGCGCATAAACTGTGTTGTTGGTTGCCATAAATATCACTCTTTCTAAGTTAAAATTTCACACCACATATGTTATTATAGTGGTGACATTTCTATTCAGGATACGTTACATTTCTATTTCGGGTTGATGTTTTTGCGTTTCGCACTTGAACTCAGGCAACGCTCGTGATATAATTTGTATCAAATTATATGCATTTAAACTGCACTATTCTAGCATATAGCACATATATTAAATTATCTATTTAAAACATTGTGTAGTTTTAGACTTTAAATATTTTTAAGGAAATTAACATGTGTTGAAAGACAATTAGTATTACCAAATTATACATGCTAATGATATAATACCAATATGTAATATTAAGGTTAAGCCATGTTAAATTGTGAATGGGATGAAACTAAAAATCTCACCAACCAACAAAAACACAAAATAAGTTTTGAAACTGCTCAATACGTATTTTTAGATCCAGCAGCGAGACATAGCCCAGATCGAGTTGTAGATGGTGAAGAACGAAGGCATGTTATTGGTAAAATTCTTAACATTGTAGTCGTGTTAGTTGTGTACACAGAAAGAAACGGGAATATGCGCATAATTTCAGCTAGACCCGCCAGTAGAAAAGAAAGGATTTTATATCATGGAAATGAATAAAAAAATGCTTGAAGAGTTAAGAGTTCTTGCCAATATAAAAGACGCAGATATTGATTATTCAGATATCCCTGAGATTACTAGTCTCGCGGGTTGGGAACCAAACCCCTTTTTTAAACCAGTAAAAGCGCCAATTAGTGCCAAATTGGATAAGGATGTAATTGCATGGCTTAAAATTCATGGTCCAGTCTCTAAATTTCTGAATCAAATTTGTCGGGAAAAAATGCAAGAAGAGCGTCAGGAATTAGCTCAAGCAATGTAATGTAATGCCCTAAACAATCGTGTTTTAGGGCATTACAACAATTCACTATTATGCCGATAATAGGGAATTTAGGCTTGAAATTAATACTCTTAATTATTTAATGTGGGCGGTTAGATTAATTTAATTACTGATTCAACACACTTTAACATGTCATCAAAATTTATTAATTGTGTATTATTTATGGTAAATTCTAATTCAATATTTTTATTTCCATCGATAATTTTTTCATCAAACAATACTGTAATGGTGGCTTCATTAATTGTAATAATTTGTTTATTTGGGGCAGGTTTATTGGATTCTTTTATTATAATTAACTTTTCCGTAAGTACACCATTAGAATCCTGGCTTTTAACACTAGAAACTACTCCTATGCTACCACTCATGGTGAATTTGAAATCATATTTTTCAGCAAGTGGCTTTAATGCTTCCATATTTAACATAATTTTCTCCAAAATGTTATTATAACATTTATACTTTAAACTGATTACACATCTTAACTCAGCACTATGGTGATAATAGATGGTTTTGGTTAAAAATACGTGATAATATATACAAAGATGAATGATTTTAACCCACATATTAACCATCATATTTGATAAAACTTAAGGTTATAAGATTAAAATCTGTTAAAATATTATCATTAAATAATAAAACGGTACTTAATAACAAACACTAATTTTTAATTTGGCAGACTTAAAAATGAAAATATATATTATAACTTTTGCTGTTTTGTTACTAACAGGGTGCGCTAGTATAAAAACGTGCCCGACATATCCGCAGGATATTTCTAAAGGTGGAGACTATACTGGTTGTAACATGAAAAATTTTGACTTAAGTAATCGAGATTTAACGTCAACTAATTTTAGTCAATCAATTCTGGATAACGCAAACTTTTCTGGAGTGATAGCTCCATTTAGTAATTTCAATAATGCAAGTTTGAGAAACGTTAATTTTTTAAAATCAAACGTTCAACAATCTGATTTTAGTAATTCTAGTTTAACAAATTCTAATTTAACTTCTGCGGATTTTAGAGGGGCAAACCTAACTAATGCTGATCTATATAAAGCTGGTGGTAAAGGGGTCTTGTTTTTTGGTGCAAATTTAAATCACACAAAATGGGTAAATGGAAAAACTTGTGATAATAATTCTTTGAGTGTTTGTAGATAATAAACAATTAACTTATATTTATGACTAATGGAGTGGAAAATATGTCTTTAGGATGTTCAATGTGTTCAAAAATAATCACAGGTGAAGCCGCTAATTGTACAAAATGCGGGACTGAACTATGTAGACCATGTGCTGAATTAACAAAATATAGATGCCATTGTGGCGGGTACTTCAAAAAAACGCATATTGCTGGGCTTATGGGAAAAATGTTTGGTACTACTGGCACTATCATAATTATAATTATAATTGCAGCAATTTATTTAAATAGAGCAGATTCTAATAAAAATACAATAACTGATTCAGATAATGTTGCTACAAGCCAAGCCTCAACAAAGTCATTAATTGAGGATAATAAAACAACAACTCAAACAACTAATTTAGATCAAGATAATCCAGAAAATGAGACACAATCTACAAATACCGCTGAAGTTAACTCCGCATCAACAGTAGATTTAGATCAAGAAAAAAATACATCAACAGATATTCCATCAACTGAAAATCATGACGAGGTGAAAAATACTGAAAATGCCTCCAGTGCTAATTAGGCTGGTGAGGAAATTTTATGTAACTAATTTTTTGAATTTCAAGTTCAATTGGTATAACTTTAGACTACACCATAAAGTTACAGCTAGATGATAATATATTATCTAATATATTCAAATATGATATAATTCAGGCAAGAAAAAACCACCCGTGAGGGTGGTACAAACCTACTTAGTCCACAAGTGAACTAAATTAGCTAAAAAGTTAAACATCGCAGTTAGTACAGATAACAACGCAATTACAACTTTTTCAGATTGTTTGTTTTTTCTTCTCATGATAGGGGTTGTAAGCGCAAACCGCAGAAATTTCCGCGGTGGTCATTATTCAATTAACAGTTACGGTTAAAATAGTCATCACACCAAACATTAGGGATCAGCAACATATCACATTTTATTT
>JAUPUP010000233.1 GCA_030917485.1 Pseudomonadota bacterium | reverse complement strand
TTATCACAATTGTTAGTCTACCATAATTTCAATTTACACAAAATTTAGTCCAGTCTCGTTTTAGGTAATAGTAAGTAATAGAACTTTAAACAATGGAAATTATGCATGTTAAATAAAAAATATTCTACTTTGACTGCCAGACTAATATTAACTTTATCAACAATTATAGCTCTACTCTACATTTATACGTGGGGACATAATATCATAAGACTACTACTTAGCGATTATCCGATTGAATATAGAGACATGGCTACAGTGCAGTTAACCCACTTATTTGCAAGTGGTAAAAACCCCTATAATCTTGGAAACGCTCCACCTTTTTTTTATTTATATGGCTTTTTGTTTTCCTATATTTGTGCCAAATTGGGCAGTATTTTCTCTCTAGCTCCCTTATTTATAAATAAAATAGCCGTAGTATCCTGTATAATTATCGCTGGATTAATAATCTCCTATGAGGTAGCCCAGTTAACTAAATCGCTCTGGCTAGCTGTACTAGCTTTCGCTTTAATGTTAAACAGCGGATACAATTTAAGTTATTTTATAATCCGTCCAGATTCATTTGGACTTTTGTTAACTATACTGGCTATATTTCTGACCAAACGCAGTATATCAATTCCAATGCTGCTTATAATAGCAGTAATTTCAGTATCATCATTCTACACTAAACAGTAT
This sequence comes from Pseudomonadota bacterium, assembly GCA_030917485.1. Taxonomy (GTDB): domain Bacteria; phylum Pseudomonadota; class Gammaproteobacteria; order Burkholderiales; family UBA11063; genus Aquella. The sequence continues at coordinate 2,478 of JAUPUP010000233.1, read as the reverse complement.
TACATATATATAATTATTCCAATATCTTTATATATTGCGTGTCTAAAACCTAAACATTTAATACTTTATTGGTTATTTTTAATATCAGCCGGTATCGTTTCGATAATCCTTATTCGTCAAACATTTCCCTACTATTTTTACGCAAGCATATTTGCTCAAGCTAAATCAGTCAATTACAACTTTGTTCATATGGTAAACCAAAACTGGCAGTTTTTTAAATTTTATTTACCCTTGATTATACCTATTATTTACCGCTTATGTACTTTAACCAAACAACACTATACTTCAGTTCAGATTTATAACCATAAAAATAGTTACCATGCAGCTAATTTTATAACAGAATTAAAAAAGTTACTATTTCATTCCCCCATAAGCATATATATATTACAAGTTATAATCAGCCTCATATGTCTAATGAAACTAGGTGGCAATGAAGGCGCATATATGTCATATTATAATGAACTCCTACTACCAGAGCTTATTGTAATCGCATTGTTTATTATAAGTAAATACGCGACGGTACATTCTAGCTTATTCAACAATATATTAAATCTTTCTATTGTTATATGGATAAGCTTATATGGTCAAAATAGAATATACTTGAATGATAAAGACCATAAAAATAGTTACGAGAATAATATCAATAGTAATCAAATAAACTGGGATAAGGCTTACAAAATCTTAGATATGCACTCCTCACCCAAAATGTTTTTATCCCCAATTTTAGCAAATTATTCATTAACACATGGTATAGATATTTATGATAATGGGAACACTGAGTATTGTATAAATCTTGTGCCATCAAAAAAATATATTATGTTGCAGAATATGTTATTTCCGCAAATAAATGCCTTAAATGTCTACTATGCTGATTGGATACGCAATATTAATAGTCAAGTTGCGCATGGTGATTTTTCCTTAATTACATCAACACAACAGGCGCCAGATACATTGATAAATAAAACCATATTACAAAGTAAATATAAACTATATACTATACTAAATTTAAGAACTGGCGAACAAGTGTGGAAAACAGAGTTTTGGATACCTATTAATTGATGATGATATAAGCGCGAAACAGCAAGTTAGATTGGTAAGTAGCTATAATATTCAATTTATAACATATTGTAAGTTATAATATTGGTGACAAATCCCAGCTTTAGCTGCGCAAATAAACCAAAGACGAAGAGTGTATTTTATGATAAAGATAAATAAGCTATAAACTGATTATAACCATTGATAATTTGATTATTAGAGTCGCGTATTGCAGCAGGCAAAAGATTAGCGATGCCAATTTTATTACATAAAAAAACAAAGTCGGTTATATCTAGCGCTTCTACACATACTGTATAATATTTTTTGTTAAACACCTCAATTTTACCAACTTCTAATTTAGATCCAGTTGACAAAAAGTACGTTTTTCTTTTCTTGCGTATAGAAGTTTTTATATAATTAGAAATATCCATATCCGTTTTCACAGATTTTTGAAAATGAAAAATATTAATGCCATTGCTACTAAAAATAAGCTTTTTATACCTAACAGAAGAATTACGTATTTTTAAAATATCACCACTACCACCATTATTAGTTAAATAAATATCCACTAAATCTTCAGATTTTTTTACCATTGTCCATAAATTTTTTACATAAGTTTTAAGCAACGGAAAGTCAGTATTCACAATAAATATTCTAAGCTCAATAAATCCGTTTACTATCTGCATTTTATACAACAATCTAATATTTTATTCAACAATATACCATATCACTTTTATACTTTATTCACCAAAGAGCCAATAACAATGAACACAAATAAGCATAAAATAGTATCCAGTTTAAATATTGCAAGAGCAATAAATAAAGCAGCACTCAACATTATAAGCATAAATGAAATGTGATGTTGTAACACCAAATTGCTGCCGGTATTGTAAATAATGTTGGCAATTAAGACTATAACTGCATACTGTAGTATATTTTGAAAAGATTTTATCGTCTGCGGACTGAAAAAACTCAACATAAGCCCATAAAAAGTTATGACAACAATAAGAGATGGTATTGATATAGCAAACATACTTATTACAGCACCAACAATGCCAGCAACTTTATAGCCAATTATACATGCTATATTGAGAGCGTTCAAACCAGGCAAGACAACCGAAACACCAGTTATAAGGTTAAATTCCTCAATAGTCAACCATCCCCTTAATTCAACTGTATTATACCTCAAAACTTCCAGCATACCGTTACCGCCACCAAACGAAAATAAACTAATTTTGGCAAAGGTAAGAAATAAATGAAAATATTTGGTATAAATAGCAACATGCATAACCATAACTCACTATTATAACTATGAACAATTTTGTGAATAGTGCACTATGCTTTACAGCATAGAATAACTAAAAAAGATGTTCACCTAACCTAAAGTAACCTACCCATATATAAATAGACACCACGCTGCTATACACGGTGATGTCTATTATC
>JAUPUP010000232.1 GCA_030917485.1 Pseudomonadota bacterium | reverse complement strand
TACTGATTCGTCAACAAGCAACAAAAGGGCGAGAAGAGATTTTTCTTCCATGAATGATAATTCAGGTTTTTCCGAGAGTGGTAACTGGTGGGAGAAACGTTCGGCAGGAATATAAAAATAATTACATGAGTGTGGTTCGTTATGATATAATCCGCACTCATTCACAGTTATTAATTAATCTGTTAAATCTGGTTCCCCAAAGCGTTGGGGTCCAAAACTGGCCGCTTTTTAAGCGTGTTAAGTTGGAAGGGTAAAATTCAAATGATTCAAATGCAAACAGTATTGGAAGTTGCTGATAATACTGGTGCACGTAAGGTTATGTGCATTAAGGTATTGGGCGGTTCAAAACGTCGCTACGCTGGGGTTGGTGATATCATTAAAGTGTCCATAAAGGATGCTACTCCGCGTGGTAGGGTAAAAAAAGGTGATGTATATAATGCGGTTGTGGTTAGAACGGCTAAAGGCGTACGTCGTAGTGATGGGGCTTTAGTTAAATTTGACTCAAATGCGGCGGTGTTGCTAAATGCTAAATTAGAGCCAATTGGCACGCGTATTTTTGGTCCAGTAACTCGTGAGTTACGTACTGAAAAATTTATGAAAATAGTGTCGCTAGCTCCCGAAGTAATTTAAGGTAGATAAAGTTATGAGAAAATTGCGTAAAGGTGATGAAGTTATCGTTATCGCTGGTAGTGATAAAGGTAAAACAGGGGAGATACTCCAGGTTATCGTGGATAATGATAGAGTTGTGGTAAGTGGTGTGGCTGTTGCAAAAAAACATGCTAAACCAAATCCAGCTCGAGGAATTACTGGCGGTGTTATAGAAAAAAATTTATCGGTTCATGTGTCAAATGTTGCAATTTACAACAAAGACACTAAAAAAGCTGATCGTGTGGGCATAAAAATTGAAGACGGTAAAAAAACGCGAGTATTTAAATCTACTGGCAAACAGTTAGATTAAGAGGGTGGTTTAAATGGCAAGATTAAAAAAATTCTATGTAGAAGAAGTTGTTCCAGCCTTGATGAAGCAGTTTAACTATGCATCAGTGATGGAAGTTCCGCGGATCGAGAAAATTACCCTTAATATGGGGGTGGGTGAGGCTATTGCTGATAAAAAAGTAATGGATTTCGCAGTTAGCGATTTAACTAAGATATCTGGACAAAAACCGGTTGTTACTAAAGCTAGAAAATCAATTGCTGCGTTTAAAATTAGAACTGGCTATCCAGTTGGATGCAAGGTTACTTTGCGTAGACTTAGAATGTATGAGTTTCTAGATCGGTTGGTAAGTATAGCTTTACCGCGGGTGCGTGACTTTAGAGGATTATCAGGCAAAGCTTTTGATAAAGATGGTAACTATAATTTTGGGATTAAAGAGCAAATTATTTTTCCTGAAATTGAGTATGACAAGATTGATGCTTTGCGTGGAATGAATATTACAGTTACTACAACTGCTAAGACTAGCGAAGAAGCAAGAGCGCTACTAAAAGCGTTTAATTTTCCGATTAAATAAAGAAGGATAGCTTAGATGACAAGATTGGCTTTAATTGAAAGAGAAACTAAACGTGCAAAAATAGTAAAAAAATATGCAGCAAAGCGTGCAGCTATTTTTGCTATTATTAATAATGAAGATACCGGTGATGATGAAAAATATGAGGCAAGATTAGCTTTGCAAAAACTGCCGCGTGATTCGTCTCCGTCAAGGAAGCGGAATCGTTGCATGTTGACTGGACGTCCACGGGGAACTTTTCGTAAGTTTGGTATGGCACGCAGTAAATTAAGAGACTTGGCGCTTAAGGGTGAAATCCCTGGAGTGATCAAGGCTAGCTGGTAAGAGGAGGTATTTATAAAATGATGCAAGATACGATTGCAGATCTGTTGACGCGTATAAGAAATGCTCAATCTGCTGGTAAAGAAATGGTGGTTATGCCTTCATCCAAAATAAAAGTTTCAATAACTAAGGTGTTGAAAGAGGAGGGTTATATTGAAGGTTACGTGATTTTAGGTGATGTAAAGCCATTGCTTTCTATTACTTTAAAATATTATGCTGGCGCTCCGGTAATTGAGAAAATTAAACGTATTTCTCGTCCTGGTTTGCGTATTTATCGCAGATGTGGTGAATTGCCAACTGTAATGAATGGTCTAGGGATAGCAATCATTTCTACTCCACGTGGAGTAATTACTGATCGTCGTGCCCGTGAACTGCAGGTTGGCGGTGAAGTTATATGTGAGATTGCTTAATAATACTTAAGGAGTAAAATAATATGTTATCTCGTAAAGCGAAGACGCCTTTAAGTATTCCAAATGGTGTTGAGGTTAGCATTGATGGGTCTAATGTAAAAGTTAAAGGTAGCCTTGGGCAGACTGAATTTACATTTAATGATGCAGTTAGCATTATAAAAAAAGACAATACGATTGTGTTAGAAACTCGTGAAGAGACTAAGTTTGCTAAAGCATTGTCTGGTACTGTGCGGGCTATTGTTGTTAATATGATAACTGGTGTAACGGCTGGTTTTGAAAAAAAATTAACTATTCTTGGGGTTGGTTATCGGGCGCAATTGCAGGGAACTGACTTAAACTTGACTTTGGGTTATTCTCATCCTGTAGTGTACAAAGCTCCTGCTGGAATCAAGGTAGAGACTCCTAGTCAAACTGAAATAGTGGTTAAGGGAATAGATAAACAGTTGGTAGGTCAGGCTGCTGCAAATATTCGTAAATTTAGGCAGGTTGAGCCTTACAAGGGTAAGGGGATTCGTTATTCGGATGAGCAGGTTAGCCTGAAGGAAGCTAAGAAAAAATAAGAGGGTGAATTAATATGAACAACAATAGTAAAGAGGCTAGATTAAGACGCGCCAGAAAAACTCGGTTAAAAATTGCTGAGCTTGGTGTTAAGCGCTTAGTTGTATATAAATCTAACAGCCATATTTATGCGCAGGTTATTGATGAAACTGGTGATAAAGTATTGGCGCATGCGTCGACGATGACCAAAGAACATAAAGTTAGCAATGGCGGAAATATCGAGGCTGCTAAATTGGTTGGTAAGCAAATTGCCGAAAAGGCAAAGGCTGCGGGTGTTACCAATGTTGCATTTGATCGTTCTGGATTTCGTTTTCATGGTAGAGTGAAAGCATTGGCAGAAAGCGCGCGTGAAAATGGTCTTGTATTCTAGTTTGGAGTTGATGAATGTCTGAAGTTAAAGATCAATTAATTGAGAAGATGATTAGCGTTAACCGCGTTACTAAAGTGGTTAAGGGTGGTCGTATAATGGGTTTTGCTGCGCTAACTGTGGTTGGTGATAGTGATGGTAGTATTGGGATGGGCAGAGCAAAATCAAAAGAAGTTCCTGTTGCGGTACAAAAATCAGTAAAAGAAGCTCGTAAAAACATGGTTAAGGTATCGTTAAATAGTGGTACTGTTCATCATGTGGTGACTGCGAGTCACGGGGCAACTACTGTTTATCTACAGCCTGCCAAAGATGGTACTGGTATTATTGCTGGTGGTGCAATGCGGGCAGTTTTTGAGGCGGTTGGGGTAAAAAATATTACAGCTAAAGTTCATGGTTCTACTAATCCATATAATGTGGTTAGGGCCACTTTGAAAGCATTAAAAGCTGTTTATACTCCTGCGGAGGTTGCTGCTAAGCGTGGTAAGACAGTAGAACAGATTCTTGGGAGCTGATGAATATGACAGATCAGAATGTTAAAAAATTAAAAATTACTCTAGTGAAAAGCTTGATTGGTAGATTAGAGGCGCATAAATCTTGTGCTCGTGGGTTGGGTTTGAGTAAAATTCGTCAAACGGTTGAAGTGTTGGATAGCGTTGAAAATCGTGGAATGATTAACCGGATTTCTTATTTATTAAAATGTGAGGGTTGATATGCGTTTAAATATGATTAAACCGGCTGTTGGAGCTAAGCATTCAAAAAAACGCGTTGGTCGAGGTATAGGCTCTGGGCTAGGTAAAACAGCTACTCGCGGTCATAAAGGGCAAAAAAGTCGTGCTGGAGGATTTCACAAAGTTGGTTTTGAGGGTGGGCAAATGCCTCTTCAAAGAAGACTGCCAAAACGTGGATTTAATTCGTTTAGTTTGAGTGCACAAGTGAGGCTTGGTGACATAAATGCCTTAGGTATTTCGGATATTGATCGGATTACTTTGATTGCGAATGGTTTAGTTTCGCCTCATGCAGACAGAATAAAGATTATTAATACTGGTACAATAGAAAAGTCGATTAAAGTTTGCGGAGTTGTTGTTACAGCAGCGGCAAAGACAGCTATTATATCAGCCGGCGGAGAAATTGTCTAATATACTCTTCGTCTTTGGTTTACTTGCGAAGCTAAAGCTGTACTTTGTCATATTTTATAAATTGCTCCTCATGTACTCGTTTGTACATGGTGGGACTCGTCCCCGTCGCAATTTATTGCAATATTCCTAGTGCAACATTCAAATACTTTGAGTATACATAAAGCACATATTTATTTATGTGATAATGCTGTCGATTAGAGGTTAAATAACAGAATGATTGCTAATAAAGCGAATAAGTTTGGTGAATTAAAGAGACGTGTTTTATTTTTGCTTGGCGCTTTGATTGTGTTTCGTATTGGAGCACATATTCCGGTGCCTGGCATTGATCCGGTGCAGTTGGCAAAACTATTCAAGTCTAGCCAGGCTGGGCTTTTGGATATGGTAAACATGTTTTCTGGTGGTGCGCTATCCAGGTTCACTGTTTTTGCTTTAGGTATTATGCCGTATATTTCAGCATCAATTATTTTGCAATTATCTTCCGAGGTGTTTCCATATCTGATTCAACTAAAAAAAGAGGGTGAGTCTGGTCGCAAAAAAATTACGCAATATACTCGTTATGCTACGGTTATACTGGCAACGGTTCAGAGCTTTGGGGTTGCCGCTATGTTATATAAGCAGCCTGGTTTGGTATTGACTTCACAAATTCAGTTTTTTATTACGGCGGTTTTTTGTTTGGTTGCCGGCACCATGTTTTTGATGTGGCTGGGTGAGCAGATTACTGAGCGTGGGATTGGTAATGGGGCATCGATGATTATTACTACGGGGATTATCTCTGGTATTCCTGGTAGTATAGGTAAAACCTTGTCTTTGGCGTCCAATGGATCTATGTCAATCTTTGTGGCTATTCTAGTATTTTTACTAGTTATTTTGATAACTTATGCGGTGGTTTTTGTGGAGCGTGCTTTACGTAAAATTCCGGTTAGTTATGCCAAGCGGCAGGTCGGCAATAGGGTTATGCAAGGGCAAAATACTCACTTGCCTTTGAAGATTAATTTGGCAGGTGTTATTCCACCGATTTTTGCGTCGAGCATTATTTTATTTCCGGCTACTTTGTTGGGTTGGTTGAGTCATGGCAAGCTTGGTTTTTTATCTGGTATAGCTGATTCTTTGCATCCTGGTCAGCCAGTTTATGTGATTTTTTATGCTACGGCAATTATCTTCTTTTGCTTTTTTTATACCGCATTGGTGTTTAATCCTAAAGATACTGCTGATAATTTAAAGAAAAGTGGAGCGTTTATTCCCGGTATACGTCCAGGCGAAAATACTGCAAAACATATAGAAAAAGTTATTTTACGTTTAACTTTATCGGGTGCTATTTATATTACGCTTATTTGTTTGTTACCTGAGATTTTGATTTTAAAGTGGCATGTACCGTTTTATTTTGGTGGTACTTCTTTATTAATTGTAGTTGTGGTGAGTATGGATTTGATGACCCAGGTACAATCACAGATAATGTCGGTACAGTATCAAAGTTTACTTAAAAAAGCAAACTTAAAGAGTTTTTAATAAGAGTTTAGTTTATTTTTAAAGGTTGTGATTATAATGGCAAAGGATGATGTGATTCAGTTTGAAGGTGAGGTTGTTGAAGCTTTACCGAATACGATGTTTCGCGTTAAGTTAGAAAATGGTCATGTAGTATTGTGCCATATTTCAGGTAAGATGCGCATGAATTATATTCGTATTTTGCCAGGTGATAAAGTTACAGTGGAGATGACGCCTTATGATTTAAATAAGGCTAGGATTGTTTTTAGGGCTAAGTAATTAACAGAAAATATTTTTTGAGGTCAATTAAATGAGAGTTCAGCCATCAGTTAAAAAAATATGTCGTAATTGCAAAATCATTCGCAGGCATGGTGTTGTGCGTGTAATTTGTAAAGAAGCGCGGCATAAACAAAGGCAAGGTTAAGATATTTACTAATGATGAAGTGTTTTATAGTATAATATTGGGTTGTTTTTTAATATTTTTGTGAGGTAGAGTGATGGCACGCATCGCTGGTGTTAATATTCCTGATAATGCACATGTTATTATTGGGTTACAGCATATTTATGGTATTGGTCCTTCTCGTGCTAAGTTAATCTGTAGTACAGCAAGAGTTAATCCACAAACTAAAGTTAGGGATTTGGAACAAGATAAAATGGAGGCAGTACGCAGCCAGGTGGGTATTTTCACTATTGAAGGTGATTTGCGCCGTGAAGTTTCAATGAATATTAAACGTTTGATAGATTTAAAATGCTATCGTGGTGGACGTCATTTGAAGGGTTTGCCGGTGCGTGGTCAGCGTACTAAAACCAATGCCCGTACCAGAAAAGGTCCTAGAAAGTCTATTGCAGGTAAGAAAAAATAATAAATAATATAGGGAAGAAATAAATTTATGACTAGTAAAGCAAACACAGCAACGAGAGTACGTAAGAAAATTAGAAAGGTAGTTTCTGAAGGTGTTGTACACATTCATGCCTCTTTTAATAATACGATTATAACCATCACTGATCGCCAGGGAAATGCATTATCTTGGGCTAGTTCTGGTGGTGCTGGTTTTAAAGGTTCACGAAAAAGTACTCCATTTGCAGCACAGGTTGCTGCTGAAAAAGCTGGTAAAGTTGCCCAAGAATGTGGATTAAAAACTGTTGATGTCAGGGTTCAGGGGCCTGGTCCTGGGCGTGAGTCTTCTATTAGAGCTTTAAATGCTTTAGGCATTAAGGTAATTAGTATAGCTGATGTAACGGCTATCCCACATAATGGTTGTCGTCCGCCAAAAAGACGTAGAGTATAAGGAGAAATAAGCAATGGCAAGATATACAGGTCCAAGATGTAAATTAATGCGTCGGGAAAAGCTAGATTTATCGTTGGTAAGTAGTAGAAAGAGTGCTGATGCTAAGTGTAAGCTAGCGTCAATTCCGGGGCAGCATGGTGCTAAGTCAGGCGGTAAAATGTCTGATTACGGTATTCAACTACGCGAAAAGCAAAAAATTCGCCGTATATATGGTATTTTAGAGCGTCAATTCAGAAAGTATTTTGCTGAAGCGGTACGTAAGCGTGGATCAAGCGGTGAAAATTTATTAAAACTATTAGAATCACGTTTGGATAATGTTGTTTATCGAATGGGTTTTGGGTCTACTCGTGCTGAATCTCGTCAATTGGTATCGCATAAGTCAGTTAAAGTTAACGGTATAACTGTAAATATTCCCTCTTATTTAGTTAAGGCTGGAGATGTAGTATCTATAACTGAGAAATCTCAAAAACAAGTGAGAATTCAGGAGTCGTTGTCTTTAAGCGAGCAAATCGGTTTTCCTGGCTGGGTTGATGTTAATATTAAAAAAATGGAAGGAATATTTAAAACTATTCCTGAAAGAAGCGAATTGTCTAGTGACATGAATGAACAGCTAGTTGTTGAGTTTTACTCTAAGTAATTAAAATTGTTAAGCAAAGGAAAATTTGTATATGCAAGCCTTGGCGGTGGATAAGCAGTTATTAAAACCCAAGTCTATAAGTATCATACCAATTGAGGGTGAGAATAATAGCTGTAAGATAGTTATGGAGCCATTTGAACGTGGTTATGGACATACTTTGGGTAACGCTTTGCGGCGTGTTCTCCTTTCTTCAATGACCGGTGCTGCAGTAACGAAGGTGAAGATTGCTAATGTAGCCCATGAATATGATGTTATTGATGGAGTTAGTGAAGATGTAGTTGATATTTTGTTAAATCTCAAAGGGTTGATTTTTAAGCTGCATGGTAGAAGCAGCGTTACTTTAAGATTAAATGCAGAAGGACCTATTAAAGTTTGTGGTAGTGATATTACATTGAGTCATGATGTTGAGATAATTAATCCGGATCATGTGATATGCAATCTTACAAAAAAGGTTTCAATAGATATTGAAATGGTGGTTGAATCCGGTGTTGGTTATCAGACGTCTAATTTAATTAATCAGGATGCAAGTGGAGAGTCTGTATCTAGCGGTTGGATTCATCTTGATGCTGGTTTCTCTCCGGTAACCAGAGTTATGTTTAATGTTGAGAACGCCCGGGTTGAACAAAAAACCGACTTGGATAAGTTAGTTTTAGAAATTGAGACCAATGGTGTAATAACTCCTGAAGATGCGGTAAGAACGGCTTCAAAGTTATTAATTGAACAGTTACTTGTGTTTGCTGGTTTAGAGCATATGCCAGAAGTAGAGACAGTAACAAATAAATTATCTAAAGTAAAAGAAGAGCCTGAGATTGATCCGCTATTTTTAGAATTAGTTGATAATCTAGAGTTGACGGTTAGAAGTGCTAATTGTCTTAAACATTTAGACATTAATTATCTAGGTGATTTGGTGCAATTGACAGAAAACGAGTTACTAAGAACCCCTAATTTAGGTAAAAAATCACTAACTGAAATTAGAGAGATTTTAGATGCGCGAGGATTAAAGTTGGGTATGACTTTAGATAATTGGCCTCCATCAGCAGTTAAAAAGAAAAAGTAAATAATTGGGAGTATTCTTCTAGATAATCAGCTAGTTGAAAAAATAAAAAAATAAGCTATAATAAGCTATAAATTAATTAAAAAGGATTTGAAAATGCGGCATCGTCGTGCTCATCGCAAATTAAACCGTACTTCATCGCACAGAAAAGCAATGTTTAGGAACATGGTGGTTAGTTTACTCAGACATGAAGCTATAGTTACAACATTACCTAAGGCAAAAGAGCTGCGCAGCGTGGTTGAGCCTTTAATAACTTTAGCGAAACGATCTACAGAAGAATCTGTTATAGCTGATCGTCGTTTAGCCTTTGCCCGAACTCGGGATCGCGAAATTGTGGGCAAATTATTTAATGTTTTAGGTCCTCGTTATGCTAACCGTGATGGTGGCTACACTCGAGTTTTAAAACATGGTTACCGTAAAGGTGATAACGCTCCGCGAGCTTGGATGGAGTTAGTTGACCGTCCTGTTGATGGTGAGCTGGTAGGAGAAGGTAGTTCTGCAGAATAGTTTTGTTTGCAAATTTGAGTATCTTAAGTTATGAACTGTATGTAATGTGCAGCCTTCGTAAATCAAGTAGTCAATAAAAAGTAAAACAGCCAATTTTAATAATATAAATTGGCTGTTTTACGTTTTAGGAATTAATTTATTTTTGTAGTTTTTTGTTTTGTTTGTTTTTACTAATCTAAAAAAGCTAATAGTTTTATTTTTGAGGTATAATACTGTTATTAAACTATCTGGTATGATTCTACGGTGGCAAGTTTAAATTAAAAAATTTTATTATAAAAAAACATTAGCAAGCATTCACAAGTTCAATTACGAATGGCAGGTATGGGCAGATTTTTAAAAATACATTGGGTTTTTTATTGCATTTTACTTTTTACAGTTAGCCGTGTAATTATGATGTATCAATTTGATTTAGCCAATGACATAATGGTGCATCAGCATAAAGATTTTTTTGCTGCTATGTGCAAATGGGATTGTCAGTGGTATTTAACCATCATTAATGATGGTTATGATCTACATGCTAGAGTAGCACCTAAAATTTGGCGTGGTCTGGCTAATTGGGCGTTTTTTCCGTTATATCCATATACGGTTAAAATTTTAGTCGATCTAACTGGTGTGCAAGCTGTAGTGGTGGGGGTGGTTCTAAACCAGATAATTGTTCTGATGGCATTAATGGTGTTTTATTTATATTTAAAATTATTTGTTGATGAATTAAATAGTCGTTTTGGTGTGGTATTACTAGCGTTTTCTCCTTTTAGCGTTTACTTTTCTTCTCTTTATACAGAAGCTTTATTTTTGCTTTTATCTTTACTCGCATTTTATTTTATGCGGACTAATCGCCTTATTTTATCAGCTATATGTGGTGGGTTTTTATCTGCAACTCGACCAATAGGGGTAATGTTTAGTTTGCCATTTTTGGGACATCACTTACTACATACCAAGCTTACCGCTAAATCTATGACTAATATCATTATATTATCAATAATTTCAATTAGTGGCTTATTAGCATATATGGCATATTTACAAGTTCATGTAGGGGATTTCCTAGCTTTTCAGCATATTCAAAAAGGTTGGGGGCGGCATGGCATAGATACATATAATTTAAAACGGCAAATTGGCGAGATGATAGGAGACACACATAATTTTCTATTTTTCTCTTTATCCTTTGTAGTCTCTATTTATTTATTAGTAAAAAAACATTTTGCGGAAGCTTTGTTTAATTTATTATGTATTTTACCGGGCGTTATGACGGGCACTATGATGTCTGAAGGGCGCTTTTGCGGTACTTTGTTTACTTTGTATTTTGGGTTGGTAATAGTAGCAAGAAAATCCAATAGTTTAAAATTAAGTTTGGTTTTAGTTTTTATTATTTTTTATACTTCATATTTTTTATATTGGCTAGCTCATGCTAAGTTTTTAATCTAAAAGTATAAATTGAGAGTAATAAAAATTGTATTTACAGAACTTGTTGTGAGAACTTATTCTGGTTACAGAACTTATTGATTCATAGAGATTATATAAATTAGGAGTAAATATGCAGCATACAGTATTTTATAATGAGCATCTAACTCATTCGGCAAAAATGGTTGAATTTTGCGGATGGAATATGCCGATTAATTATGGTTCGCAAATTAAGGAGCACGAGGCAGTTAGAACCGATGCCGGCATGTTTGATGTTGCCCATATGGTAATTACTGATATTAGGGGAAGCGGATCTAAAGATTTTTTACGTTACCTCTTGTCAAATGATGTAGCCAAGCTAGAACAGCAAGGTTTAGGCAAGGCATTATATTCAGGAATGTTAAATGAACTAGGTTGTGTTATTGATGACTTAATTGTTTATTATACTGATTTTGGTTATCGAATTATTTCTAATGCAGGCACAGCAGAGAAAGATCAATTATGGATGAAACGGCAATCTGAAAAATTTAATGTTGAGCTTATTTTGAGAGATGACTTATCTATTTTAGCTGTACAGGGTCCAAAGGCAATAACTAAACTTATTGCTGCCAAACCAGAGTTGGCTGATAAATTATCTAACTTAAAACCGTTTAGTGCCATAGCAGATGCTGGTATATTTTATGCTAGAACTGGTTATACTGGAGAGGATGGGTTAGAAATTGTGTTGCCGAATAGTCAGGCAGTATCCTTCTGGCGGATGCTGGTGGCGCAAGGTGTTATTCCTTGTGGGCTTGCTGCTCGCGATACTTTGCGTTTAGAGGCGGGCATGAATTTATATGGACATGATATGGATGAATCAATTAGCCCATTGGAGTGTAATATGGATTGGGTGGTTGATTTAAGCGACGAGTCGCGCAGCTTTATTGGTAGAGATGCATATCAAAAACTTAAAACTAGTGTGGCGCTATTTAAGCAAGTAGGGCTGGTATTGTTGGGACGTGGAGTTCTGCGTGAAGGGCAAAAAATTATTCATGATGGTGCGGAGATTGGAGTAATAACTAGCGGTACATTTTCTCCTAGCTTAAAACAATCAATTGCAATTGCAAGAATAAAAAAAGATTTTCTTGATGAAATAAAAACTGTTGCAGTTGATATTCGGGGTAATTTAGAGCCAGTAAAAGTGGTAAAATTGCCGTTTGTTAGACGTGGCAAAAGGGTTTATGAATAATAGCATGCATTAATGTTTATTAATAATAGGTTGCATTAAGGCTAATATAAATACATAAAATAAATAATAAATATTTCAGAATGGAGTGTGTAAAATATGTATGATAATGAAATGAAATTTGTTGATACTCACGAATGGGTGCGTTTGAGTAGTACCGGTGGGGAAAATATAGCCACTATTGGGATTACTGCTCATGCTCAGGAACTCTTGGGAGATTTGGTATATATTGAATTGCCAAGCGTGGGTAAAGTAGTTAATTTTCACGAAGTTGTTGGAGTTATTGAATCAGTTAAGGCAGCTTCCGATTTATATTCGCCGGTAGTGGGGGAAATTATTGAGGTTAATGATGCGGTAATAGCTGATCCTACTTTAGCCAATACAGATCCGCATGGTGAGGGGTGGTTGTTTAAAGCAAAATTAACTGATATTGAGCAGATGAGTAAATTAATGTCAGCAGCTCAATATAAAGCTTCAATAGGTGAGGAAGAGTAATATATGAATTTCATTCCGCGCCATATAGGCCCTACTTTCGCTGAGCAGCAACAGATGTTGGCTGCCATTGGCTATAATAATTTAGATGATTTTATTAATGATGTAATTCCGCCGAATTTGCTGAGCCAAACTGGTACAACTGGTGAACCTGGACTTAGTGAATATGCAGCGTTGCATAAATTAGGTGAGATTGCCAAAAAAAATAAGCTGTTCAAAAATTATATTGGGATGGGGTATTGTGAAACAATTACCCCAAATGTAATTAAGCGCAACGTATTTGAAAACCCCGGCTGGTATACAGCTTATACACCATATCAGGCTGAGATTTCACAGGGTCGGCTTGAAGCATTGCTTAATTATCAGCAAATGGTAATGGACTTGACTGGGTTTAATTTAGCGAATGCGTCTTTATTGGACGAGGCGACTGCTGCATCTGAAAGCATGCTGATGTCAATGCGAATTAATGCTGGGGGTGGCAATAAATATTTTGTAGTAAACGATGTGTTGCCTCAAGTTTTAGCGGTAATTAAAACCAGAGCCAAGTACGCTAATATTGAGGTTGTAGTTGGCGGTATAGAAGATTTTATCCCAGCTAATTATTATGGAATATTTATTCAAAATCCTAATATGTATGGTGAAGTTAGGGATTTTAGCTCTATTATAGCCCAATTTCGGCAGATAAGCCCCAAATTAGTGGTAACAATGGGATGTGATATTTTAAGCTTAGTTTTGTTTAAATCACCAGCCAGACAGGGGGTTGATATTGCAATTGGTACAACCCAGCGGTTTGGAGTGCCGATAGGATTTGGTGGACCATCTGCAGCTTATATAGCGTGTAGTGATGTTCATAAGCGTTTAATGCCGGGACGAATCATTGGAGTATCGACCGATGCGAAGGGTAAGAAAGCCTTAAGAATGTCGCTGCAAACTCGTGAGCAGCATATTCGTCGGGAGAAGGCTACTTCGAATATTTGCACTGCGCAAGTATTGCTTGCCAATATGGCAGGTTTTTATGCAATTTATCATGGCAGCAGTGGCTTAACCGCAATTGCTAATAAAATACACCATTTAACTTTGCTGTTAAAAAAACATTTGGCAGATGCTGGATACTGTTTTATTCATGAGGGTTTGGTTTTTGATACTTTGGTAATTGGTGGTTGGGAATCTGACCGAGTTACTAATAATGCATTAATTAATAATGATGTTCTGGCTAAGAATAATATTGAGAGCGTGTATAGCAGACTACTGGAATCAGGTTATCTGGTTGGTAAAAGAGAAGACAGGCTCTTTATTTCTATAGGTGAAACAACTGAAGTTGAAGATATCGAAAAAATCCTTGCGTGTTTTATAGGTAGACCAATAATATCTGAGGAATTACACGCAACTGTAATTGTTGATGAACTAGTGAATTATCAATTATTACGTAGAACTGATAATATTTTGAGTCATGCGGTATTTAATACTTATCATAGTGAAACCAAAATGATGCGCTATTTGAAGTATCTAGAAAATAAGGATATTTCTTTAGTGCATTCAATGATCCCGCTGGGGTCTTGCACTATGAAATTAAATGCCGCCAGCGAACTTATCCCGGTGTCTTGGGCAGAGTTTGCTAATATTCATCCATTTACCCCGACTGAGTTTGTTGCGGGTTATTTAGAGATGATTAACGGTTTTAAAGAACAGCTAAAAGCTATAACTGGCTTTGCTGACATATCTATGCAGCCTAATTCAGGAGCTCAAGGGGAATATGCTGGTTTGCTGGCAATTCGTCGTTATTTAAATAGTATTGGGCAAAATCAGCGCAATATATGCCTTATTCCTAAGTCTGCCCACGGCACTAACCCGGCAACTGCGCAGATGATGGGTATGGATGTTGTGGTAGTTAATTGTGATGCGTTAGGTAATGTTGATATAGCTGACTTAGAGTTGAAGGCACATGAACATAAAGATGATTTAGCTTGTTTGATGATAACTTATCCTTCAACTCATGGCGTATTTGAAACTTCAATTAAGCATATTTGTAAAATAATTCATCAAAATGGTGGGCAGGTTTATATGGATGGGGCAAATCTAAATGCCTTGGTAGGGTTAATTAAGCCAGCAGAATTAGGGGCTGATGTATCACATATTAATTTACATAAAACCTTTTCTATTCCGCATGGTGGTGGTGGTCCTGGTATGGGCCCTATTGGAGTTGCTCAGCATTTGGCGCAGTTTTTGCCAGGTTATTATACGGGTGGTGATAGTGAGCAGGATGGTGAGTTGTCTTATTCGGTTAGCGGCGCTCCGTATGGCAGCGCTTCTATTTTGCTGATTTCGTGGATGTATATTACCATGCTTGGTGAATATGGAATGCAGTTAGCAACTAAGGTGGCTATTTTAAATGCTAATTATATTGCGAATAAGTTAGGGCAGGTATTTCCGATATTGTATAGCGGATCGTCTAATAGCAGTGTTGCCCATGAGTGTATTATTGATTTACGACCGCTTAAGGCCGAGACTGGGATTACTGAGGTAGATATTGCTAAGCGGTTAATGGATTATGGTTTTCATTCCCCAACTATGTCATTTCCTGTACCAGGTACGCTGATGATTGAACCTACTGAAAGTGAGTCGAAAGATGAGTTGGATCGGTTTATTGAGGCTATGATTAGTATTTATGAAGAAGCTTGTGCAGTGAAAATGGGACGGTTTGATAAATTGAATAATCCGTTAAAAAACGCACCGCATACATTGGCAGATATTATTACTTGGGATAAACCATATTCAGTTGAGGTTGGATGTTTTCCGCTAGATTATATAAAACAGAGTAAGGTTTTTCCAAGTGTAAATCGGATTGATGACGCTCACGGCGACAGAAATTTTATGTGTAATTGTTTTGACTTTAGTTAATGCGTAGGGTTTTATATTTATAATCCAAGTTCAGTAGGCAATAGTTTGTATCACCTGCTGAACTTTAATTGAACCGGTTATCTATTTATAAAATTTTTTATAGTTTTATAAGTCACCATCATATAAATCATTTTCCTCCAATTCAGTAACCTGAAGTGTAGTTAGGGTAGTTGTGATGGTTCTTCGATTACCAGCCGTGTTTGAGGATGGGGTGATAGCAGCATGATTAGTGGATTTTTCACGACCTATAGTAAAAGAATTATGCTTTGGAATTTTTTTGCCCAGTAACCTTTTTTGTGGAATGGTAATAGTAAATTGGTTTTCATTTCCTCTACTTTCTGTAATTGTTATTGTTTTCATTAATTTAATATTTTTAGTATTATCATACAATGGGATAAGATCGCTGTACTTGTTAGCTGTTGGCTCAATTTTCTCGAGAAACATAAGTGAAAGACACAAAGCCACTCTTCTATATTGGTAACCATCACGATCTGGTTTTGTGGCTAAAAATGCACACGCTAAATCACCATCAACTATTATACCGGTTTCAACTAGTTTGTTTATATTGAGTATTTGGATAATTATCCTCTCAATTGCGGTTTGCCCAATTAAAAAAGAAAGCAATATCTCGAGATTTTTTACATATGTATTTTCTTTCGAAAATACATATGTATTGATATCCTTCCCTACTTGGTTGATGCTGTCGGTAGGATCACTCATGGTTGGATTTAAGACTCGCTCAGACTTTTCTTTTATTATATTAAAGATAGTTTTTATTTCATCTTGTGTATAAATTTCGTACTTATTAAAAGCATAAGAGTTTTCGTTTAAAATTTTACTTAAATTATGATTTAAGGTATTAATTATAGTTATTGTATCTTCTTGTAGTGATTTAGACTTATTACTCGGATTACTTTGATTATTATTATCATCCCATCTGGTTACAATAACACTGACTAATTGTAACAGTTTGTTATGTATAGTGACAGAAATGGGGTCTGAATAATTCAATTTTGTAAAAAGGTTTTTGAGATCTTGATTTTGTAGCAGATATTTTATTATATTATCCATACTAGTGAGATAGTTACTATTTTTACTTTTTAAGTTATTTATGTCTATGGGATTTTTTAAAATTGTTATGTTTAATTCTTGTATACAAAGTAGTTTTGTATAAGTTGTAATAAATGGATCGGGATCGTTCACAATGTTTTCAAATTTTTTATTTTTAAAGCAAGTTATGAGTTGTGCTACAGCTTGGGAAAATCTCAGATCTAGAGCAGATAGTTTAACATCTGGATCGAGTTTGGGTTCAATCTCTTGTAAACGTACTTGCAACGTCGACATAACGTTTGTAAGTTGGTTATGATCTTCTGGTTTAAGATTTAAGTAATTTATATCAACAATGATAAAAAGTAAACTTCCAGTTATTTGTAACAGATATTTTGTGTCCAAGTCGTTGCTGGAAACAATTTTATGTGCAGATTTTGGAGAGCTAGAAGAAGTAGTGCACATGTCGTAATTAGTTACAAACTCATCTATTGAGTTGTCGACTGTTTTTATTAATGTTGGTTCATAAATTTTTTGGGCTATTATTTTCTCCAATTGATCGCATTTCTCTTTCATATTCAATCTTGCATTGTTTGCGACCTTTACATTATCAAAGACTTGTGATCGTATTCTGGTGGTCATATTGCCCTTCTTAGCTTCTGTTATAAACCTTTCGGTATTTTCTGATATTGCCTGAAGAAATTTATCCAAATTTTTTTGTGTATAAGTTATGTTTTCTTCTAAACGAGGATGTTCTATCTCTAATATGTTACATACATTCTCATCAAGTATATTCAAAAGAGATATTATATTTTTTATGAATGAGTTCATTGTTTCATATGTCTCTTGATTGGTATTTATGTTTGTATGGTAATAATTTAGTGTACTAGAAGCTAACTTTAAAAGACATTGATGCTTAAGTTTTGAGGTATAGCATGTATTCAATTCTGACATCATAAGCTTGTTAGTTCTAATCGTATCGAATACATTATTTATCATAAACTCAGCGTAAGTCCTATTGTCTTCACTATCACGGCTTAGCTCATAATTTGAGTAAAAATTTAACCGATTAATATATTCTATATCTACATAGTAATTTTCAAGCTCATCTCCGGAGGTATTCTCTTTTAGGATTGGTAATATTTGTCGAATATCGACAAACAGCTCTTCATGTTCGGAATAGCATTGGTTAAGCTGATATGCGCTATTAAAGAATATGATTGATGGGTCATAAGTGCCCCATGTAGTATTGTCCGCATGGGTTTTTTCACTGATGTGATTAAGCATTCCGCTTAACTTGTCTAATGAGTTTGTCAATGAATCATAGTATTCCTTTGTAAGGTCATCTCTGGTATAGATATGGAGGATAATAAAAAGTAATCTATCAGTTATTTCAAATAATGATTTTAATGCAGCTTTGGAATTAGGTATCCTGTTAGTATTCGGTAGAGCATTATAAATGCTACTGAAATTATCTATACAGTTTTTTACCTGTTCAGCTACTTTTTGCATCGAGGTTTGTCCTTGATTGTCGGGAGAGTTGTTCGCTAGTGTAGTGAGTTCGTTTGCTAATAAATCAAGTTTTTTTAATTGTTCCGGTACTTGAATGCAGTCTGTGGATGCCATTTTTGTATTGATGCTACCCGATGAAGCTTGGGGGAAGTAAGCAGACTGCCCATGATTTTTGTCCTGATTACTACCAGATATACTCCTACTGGTCTGAGATGTAATAGGTGATGATCTATTAGCTCCCTGTGTTGACAAACTTGTTGGTGAAAGCACTTTATATTGACCTTTACTAAAAAATTTAAAATGATTGGTTTGTTATGGACTATACCAAACATTGGTGACACATATTTAAACCGCAAGGATATTTGGTAATATATGTTAAATGTAAATTATAGTGAAATACGTATAATTTCAATATTTAACCAAACAGTTAAAGTTGTTTGATATCCGTACCAAGGATATGTTTATTTGTTTGATAATGATATTGCATTAATTAACAATTGCAGTATTTTACTAAAATATTGTGGTTAAAGTTTCCTTTTGCGGGTGGCGATTCGCCCATTGTCACGGCTGTTCGTAGAATGAATATATTAAACTTTATCTAAACCATCAAATTAACAATATCAATAAGTTATAATTATTTTTAATTGTATGATTTTGTAAATAGTGATTTCTAGGAACAGTCGTGGAATGGGCGGCATACCACCTAAAATAAGCCACATCAATTTACGTTATTAACTGTAGAATCAGGTACTTTACTAACGAATATTCCTGTTTGAAAATTTCCAATCTATTACAAAAAGCGTTTATATTGACTATAATTTCACAACATTTTATTCGTAATAGAGTAACTATTGCTCAAAAATTTCATGAAATTCTATTTCAATTACTACTTTTTTAACTTAGTTAGCAAGCCATAACGATTAAAGTTTTCAAACATGCTCTAAGATTTAAGTAAGTTTAACGACGTGCTAGAAGAAGTCGCCTACTGATTCACGGAGCGAAGCGATTTCTTTAAAAAAATTTAGAACTTAAATATAATAACCGTTATAAAATTATAAAAGGATGATGTTATGTTATATCCGGTACAATCTACAGAAAAATATAAACTATTTGGGTTAACAGTGACTGATAAAGTTGAAGAACAAGAGTTGTCAGCTAAAAATAAGCTGGTACTTAGCACTGAAACTATACAAGCTTTACGAGGTGATGAGAGTTTTACTTCATTTGTTACACTATTTGTGCCTTATCTACTTGATGTTTTGCTTGAGAAAACACAAACTAATCTTAATCCAAATATATTTGCCAATTCGCTGGAAGCGTTTCATTATTTACTAGGGGAGATTCAATCATATAATGATATTAGATTAAATGAACTATCTACCTTTATATCTAATAATGGTATTTTAAATTCCAATTTAACACCTCACACTCAAAAATTTTTACATAATATAAAAAACACAATAGATTATAAATCCTATATTATTCCAATTTTTAGTTGTTTATTTCATGAATTATCTACTCCTCCTAACTTTTATAGTAATCTGAGTTCTGAGGGGGGGTATTGCTCCCAATGTGAGTGAGTTTGATCTAACTGGTAATAGTTATACTCATGAATATTGGGGTAAAAATGGGGTTTTGAATCATACTAAAGCTGTTGTTGCTAATTTGAGATGTATTGCTCATGGCGTAGAAGATTGTAAATTTGAACAAATATATGGATTTAGTAAGCAAGAGGCAGAAGAGGTCATAGGGGTGCATGATGCAGGTAAAGCTATAAATCCAAATACGCGTATGCAGCATTGTAATACTAAAGAAATTATAAAAAATTTTTATAATGAAAAAAAAGAACACCCTGAAATTACCGATGAACAAAAAGAGTTATTAACTAAGATAGCCAATATATTTTCTATAGTAGTAACCCAAGACCCTATAGGAAAGCTAATTAGCACTGCAACTCGTCATGAACCAGACTCAATTAAAACATCTGCCTGTATAATTAATGATAGTTATCTTAGATTAACTAAATACAAGCCCAATATAACTAGAGAGCAATATTTTAACTTTGTTAAGGCATATTTTATGTGTGATGCTGGTTCTTATTATGTGTTTAGAGCAGCTTATTTTGAACAACCAGAAAATATTAATTATATAAAACTGAAACCTAAATATAATAATTTATTAGAAAATGTGTCTAAGCAATTTCAAGCAATAGATAATGGTTCATATAATCCTAAAGGAGCAATTAGAGTTAGATACTATAACTCTGATACATTTACAGCTTTAAGAGATTTTGGCTCATGGATTAAAAAACATTACAAGGAAAATTCTAGCCATAGTGTTATAATCTTATTTTCACATAAGGGTGAATCTCTTGAGCTATCAGAAATGAAAAATAAATTAACTGATAACATTAATGAATATAAAAGCTCAATTGAAATTAAAGTATGCGATGAATTAAAGAAGGAAGAACTAATAGCTGGTAATGTAGTTGGCTCATTTATATTAACTAGTAGAAATTTGTTAGATAGCACTGCTAAAATAATAAGTTCAATATCAAGTGGCAGTATAGGTGCTGCAGTTAATATAGATGAAATTAAACGCAAACATTTTGTTGTGATACAGTAGTCTACTTTGGTGCGCTCATTCTCAAGTAAGCTGTGGCATTTTTTTGTAAGTCCTGCGTGAATCTTTATTTACAACTTAGTTAGGGGTTAAATAATTTTGGCTTTTGGGCTATAAAATTTGTCGCAGCTTATTTTACAAGATACTCAAAGATGGCAAAATTTATTCTATAACTTAATACGGCAGGAAGTTTGGCAGAATGATATCTGGCGACAACAAAATCTAGGATGAAATGGAAAAATCAAAATAACTAAGTAAATGAAGAGACCCAGTAATAATAACCGCCTTTCTAGCTAATTGCCTGGCTATAACTAGCGCATTATCTGGATTATCCACGCATTGAGAATGCTCAAACAATCCCTCTCCATATTTAGACAATTCAGATGCTGTCATGCCACGTGAATTACTGTCAATTGTGGTATAAATAATAGAATCAGTTAATCCACTAAAGGTAGTCAGCATTTGGTTAATATTCTTGTTACTTAAAATAGAAGTTACGATTACAACTTCAGTTCTGTCCCAAAATCCATTTAATGTATCATATAGACTTTGTGCTCCAGCTGCATTATGCGTACCATCAAATATAATTAGCGGATCATTGTTAATAATTTGTAGCCGACCCAACCATTTTGTATGTTCTGCAGCGTATTTAATACTGTCTTCTGGTAAACCTAAGTTCACAAAAACCGAATAAGCACATAAAAAATTATATGCTTGGAACTTGCCAAATAAACTTAAATTATATTTCAGTTTCTGATGTTGTTTTTGTCCATTATCAGTAAATTCGACTACCGTTTTAAAGTTTACTCTATCTAAGGTTATTTGTGGCTTATAATAATCAAGTACATTAATGTAATTATTCATGGTTTTATTGGCGATTACTTCAATAACCTCCGGCTGACTAGCCGCGGTTATGGTTATCCCATTTTTTATAATACCGGATTTCTCAAGAGCAATTTGGGCAATTGTATTACCCAGCCACTGGGTATGATCTAACGCAACATTAGTAATTATTGAAAAGCTGGAATTAACCACGTTAGTGGCGTCATTTTTACCACCCATTCCTACTTCTAAGACTAGCCAATCAATTCTTTGTTCAGCAAAATATTTAAACATAATTGTAGTTAAAAACTCAAATGGTGAAAGTGACAAATTATGTTCGATTAACAATTGTTTTATTTTAATATGAAGATTTTCTAAATCAATAGTACTGATAGGCTGATTATTTAAACAAATTGATTCATGGATGGTATATATATGCGGAGTGGTAAATTTGCCCACCCTAAATCCAGCATGAAGCAATCCAGTTTCAATAAAGGTAGATGTTGAACCCTTGCCGTTAGTCCCAGTAATATGAATTACTTGATACGTATCTTGCGGATTGCCAAGCAAGTGGAGAACCTTAATAATACGTTCTAATCCAGGTGTTATATTGGTATTTCCTAAATTGACTACATCATCATTAAAGCTGGCTGATAACTCATTATCCAGTGTAGAGTTTATTTTTTTCATATAGATACTCATTCTTTTTACTACAAAACTACGCCTACTCCACCCAAAAAGTACTGAAATTTTCAGTGTGTATATAGTATTATACTGTAATGCAAAATGTAATAGGTTTTATTTTACACCTATAATATATTGCTGGGTAAATTAATCTCAAAACTTTTAAAGGAATTTTATATGGCTACTCCAATAAACAATACTTTACCTCGTGTGCCAAGTGCAACATCTAATACGGATGCTAGTTCTACGAACCCTCCTACAAAAGATTATGGATTCTGTTATGTTTCCGACAACGGTAATATCTTTAAAGCTAATTCCGAAGATATAGTAGTTAGGAAATATGGCACTGCTACAGAATCTCAAACACTCGCAAATGATCAATTAGTTAATACTGTGATTTGTTTAGCTGACCAAAAAAAACCGCTAAGTCAAAAAATAGACCAGATTATTTTACTTAGTAAGTATTCTTTTTCTAAGGATAAAACTTTAATTATAGCATCATTACGTAATAATTATTCTCAAATATCTGATGTATTATATTCGTTAAAAGATATTTCTGTAGGTAAAGATGCATGCTTGGAAGGAATGTTAAGTGATAATATTTACCAACTTAAACTTGGCTGTTGTAAGCTTATAGAATATATATGGAACAACGCTACATTACGACTAACTAAGCAGTTTATACAGCATAAAATTTTGGCGATGGAGGAGCCATTAAAAACATTTTTAGCGTCTACCAGTTTTGTAAGTGATAAATATTCCGATGTAGAGCTTATGTTTAATAAGTTATTGGCTGAGATAAAAAACTAACTATAATAAGTATTCCACTAGGGCAAACCGTTTCTAACTTAAAAATTGATAATTCACTACATTTGCAATATGCAGCAATTTGCAAATAACTCAGTACGTACATTTTTAACTTTATTAGCGCGCATTACATTAAGTGTAAAGCTTCTTAATTTTGCAAAAATTGAAGGGTTATCTCTGATTCGGGATTTATCCTCGTCTAAAGATACATCTTTTACACAATGGTTAGAATCCTCAGTGCCCTAGTGCTTCCTAATGGTTGTAGCAAACATTGGCGCTGTGGTTAACATGCTTGATACATAAAGAGAAATTTCCTCAGAGGTTTTCCATATTTTTTCTGTTGTATCATGCGTTTCAAAAACTCTATGTACTGGCACACAAGCTTTCAAATATTTATCCCATCCATCACTATGCTTTAATAACCGCTTATTTAGTTTAAATACTTTAACTATTCTAGTTTCTATGCGGTTACGATTTTTCTCAGTTTCCTGAAAAATATCAATTGCATCATTCCGACGAATTATTTGCTCGGTTTTATGGCATAAGAATTCTTGATTTGCCTTTAACTGAATCACCACTTCATCATTGACTTCTCTCACTGCTTCAAAGGTTTTTTTTGACAGTGCATACCATCTAACGTATACACCGAGCCTTTCGGCAAACCCAATTGTTTGATTAACTCTTGTGCACAAGGTATCTCATTAGTCTTCTCCCCAACTGAAATATGACCAAGAATTAATTGATTTTCAACACAAAATGCAGTCAGAAGATGTAACATTTTATTACCTTTTACGTTATCATAGCTGCCACGTAAACTTTTGCCATCTAATGCAAACCCAGGTATCTCAGCTCCACTCGAGCTTGCTTCATTTAATTTACCAGCATACTTTCTAAAAATATCTTCTAGAACCCTATCTTCGATTTTGCGCAATGTATCATTGACCATAGTTCTTTTAGGAGCTTGACGCCATTTGATGCCAAAAATAGCTTTTAGCTCAACAAACCTACCATTAATATAAGTACAGATATCTTTATAACCTTTAGCACCACTTAACAATGCTAATATACTTAGAAACAATAATGTTCCAAGATCATACTGTCGCCCTTGTGCTCTTCTATGATCCGGTACAGTTTTTAATATCTCCAATAACATTGGTATAACCCCTTCAACAACTTACATCCTGGAATTATACACCATAATGATTAGAAGCGGTTTGCCGTGAGTATTCCACTTTTGTTGCTAGATTTACTTATGCTAAATTTGAGGTTTATGGTATAATCTGCTCTAGTTCAAAGCTCTTGGGCTGTTGATCAAAGAGGATTAAATTTTAAATTTAACAGTGAAATAAGAACATGTTGCATAGGTAGGTTTGTTTTGTCTAAAGATACAAAGTCGGCAGTTGCTGGTGAGAATTTAAGCTCTAATGCCCAAGGAAAATTATCAAATAATGCTCCGGTAGATATGTCTAAGGCGGTTCTTGATATTGCCTGGGGTATGATAGAAGAGTTAAATGATGATGAATTAATGGGTGGTGCAATAGTATTTGCTACGACAGCATGGAATATTGCCTTGGTTACTGATAAGCAAAAACGGGAAAAAATGATTCAAGACTGTATACAAATGGTTAGAGAATCTGAATTTAATCCTGGACTTGATATAGATGATGATTTAGCTAATGTATTAGAAAAATTAATCGCCAATAAACTTGAGCTATATCCACATGTTTGGCGGTTTATTACTCATTCTGAAATAATTAATCCAGACCGAAATAACTTGGATATTAGAATTTCTGCAACTATTGATCTTGATGAAGAAATGGTTCAGGAGTTGTTTTTTGCAGATGATGTGCAGTGTTAAAACTAATTAAAGCTAAGCTGCACAGATATTTTGTAAAATACGCATTAATTGTTGTTTAATGTCAGGCGTAGTAATAATTCCCTTTATTGTCATATCCAATTTTGCTAAGTTATCTAGTGTGTTAATAAGAGCATTATAATTTAATCTGCGCTCAGCCGTTTTATACAAATCTGCGTGGGTTGTCCAGATTTTTAGATCTTGTAATATCTGCGACATGTTTTGATGTTGTTTCAATTTGGCTTTAATGCGAATAATCTTCTTAATGTCTTCATTGATTATCCATTGTAACAAAATTGCGTCTTCTGCTTTTTGATATAAATTACTCATAATCATAATTGATTGTTGTAAATTACCACTCAGATAGGCATTGCTTAATTGATAAATACTATATATAGAATTATTAGTGCTTTGGCGTTTAATATCATCTATGCTGAACGAATGATTTTCTGGATAAGCTAAAGTTAATTGTTTAATTTCCTGCATTAACTGACTTAAATTACCTTGATTAAGCTCAATTAGTAAATCCAATCCATCATTACTTATGGTTTGATTATATTGTTGCATCTGATGTTGAACTGCGTCAGCTATATCGCTAGGCAGTAGAGTAAAGGCAGCGCCTAATTCATTAATGGCTTTTACCCAGGCACTATTTAGATCGGCTTTATTAAGTTTGTCAGTGACAATTACTAGATATATTGTTTCATCCAGTTGCGTTAATAAAGCCAGCAATTCTTTTTGTTGCTCAGCATTTGGTTTTGATTTGTAATGTATTTCAATATAAATTTTATCATCAAATAAACTGCGTTTATTAATTAATTCACTGATTACGGCATGTTTAAAATAACGATCTGCATTAAATTTATGGTACTGTGCTTGACCAATTTGATGGCGTAATTGTTCTAAATAGTAATAGCTTAGTGCAGAATAATCTTCCGGAGCATTAATTAATATAGTATGGGCTATATTCGTATTAGCTGCCTCTCCTGATGCTTGTGGTTTTAGATATTTACTTAGATTTTGCATTATAAAGATTCTGCAGTATAACTGTTACTATTATTTTGATCAATACTATAGTTGCGGTAATTAAAATAAACTAAACGCCGCACAAGTTGATTAGTTGCATTTACATGTAGCTCATTCCATAAGATAGCCTCTTCTTGGTTATTGGATAATATTGTGGCATCATTATATTGTAAAGTAGTTTGGGTTGAGATATCGAGTGTATCGCCCAACTGTCGATGATTTTGCCACACTTGAGCTTGAATCTGGTAAGTTAAAACAAATGCAGCAATTCTACCCGCGCTATTAAATCCTTGTGCATCTCGGCTAGTTTGTTCGTTTAATAGCTTAATTATGACTTCAGCGCTTTCTGGTTTACTGGTAAGGGTAGCCAGGTCATCAGTTTCAATCACAGTTTTAAAGTTTTGACAGATGACTGTATTAGCACAATCTACATACACGGATTGAAATGGAAATTTAAACTCGGTATTATTAAAGCCACGCAAGTGAAATCCACATGCACTAAGCAAATTTACTATGCAGCATAATAATATAAATTTGTATGGGATGTATGGGAATTGGATTTTAATTGTCATTTACTTTCTATCAGGTTCACCAGTTATTATGTGGATTGCTTACATTTAATTATCAGTATTACATTGATTGTTAGTAATATATTGTTTATTCGGAGTAACGGTATTATTGGTTATATCCAGCTTAGGTTTGCCAAGCTTATTCATTAAAGCCTGTTGCGCTGAAAATCTAGCTGATCTACCGTTACTAACGCGAGTATAACTACCGTCGCTATTCATAATCCATGCTTCAGCATTATCACGTAAGTATACCTTAAATCCTTCATTAATAATACGCTTTTTTACCTTGGCATCTAGTATTGGTATACATGTTTCAACTCGGCGAAAAAAATTGCGCCTCATCCAATCGGCGGAAGAGATGAAGACATTTTCTGCTCCGGAGCTATAAAAATAAAATGCGCGATGATGTTCTAAAAAACGCCCAACAATTGAACGAACTTCAATATTTTCTGATAGTCCTTTGACTTGGGGGCGTAAGGAGCAAGCTCCACGCACGATTAATTTTATTTTTACTCCTGCACATGATGCCCTGTATAGCGCTTCAATAATCTGTGGTTCAAGTAGCGAATTCATCTTCGCCATTATTTCAGCCTTAGTCCCCATTTTAGCGTTAGTAGTTTCTTGGTCTATATGTTGAATTAGCATACCATGTAAGGTAAATGGCGCTTGTAAAATAGAGCTCAATATACCAGCTCTGCCGATACCGGTTATTTGCGCAAAAATATTATCCACATCTCGTGATATATCTGGATTTGTGGTAAGTAAACTAAAATCGCTATAAATTTTTGCTGTGGTTTGATGATAGTTGCCAGTACCCAGATGAGTATAGTATTTTAAGCTATTATCTGGTTTCTTTCTAACCAGCAGGAGCATTTTAGCGTGAACCTTGTAACCCATTACTCCATATACTACGTGTGCTCCCGCATTTTCTAATTGATTGGATAGTTCAACGTTTATTTCTTCATCAAACCGAGCAAATAATTCTACCGATGCAATTACTTGTTTGCCCATTTTGGCCGCTTTAATTAGATTTTGAACTAATTCTGAATCTTGTCCGGTACGATATACTGTCATTTTAATTGCCAATATGGTTGGATCCTCAGCCGCACGTTTAGTTAATTCAACAACAGGGTCAAAAGATTGGTAGGGCGTGTGGATTAAAATATCGCTTTTATCCATAGCTTCAAAAATATCTGGTTTATAAATTAATTCCTTTGGCAAACCTGGCGTGTAATCAGAAAACTGCAAGTCTTTACGATTAATCATCTGTGGAATATCAATCAAGCGCGAAAGATTAACCGGACCTTTGGCAAGATATAAATCTTGGTGGCTAATATTAAATTGCTTTAGCAAAATATCAATAAATTTGTCATCAGGAATTCCATTGATAATATCTAATTCGAGCCTAGAGCATTGAGCAAATTTGCGATTTTGTATTTCCTGGGTAACTGCATTCCGTAAGTTTTTAGTGTTTTTGGTAAGAATTATATCGGCAGCCCGAGTTACTTTAAATGGATAACATCCGCGCACGGATAATCCATAAAAAAATTCACCCACATGGAGTTTGATGATGTCTTGGAGTAAAATAAAAGCATCTCCGTCAGGTGTTAATTCTTGAGGCAGTTTAATAACCCGAGGTAAGATTCGCGGAGCTTCTACTATAGCTATTTTTGAGTCACGCCCAAATTGGTCGGTACCTTCTAGTTCGACTGCAAAATGCAAGTTTTTATTCGGCACTCGAGGAAATGGGTGCGCTAAATCAATTCCAATTGGAGTTAAAACTGGCTTTAGCTCCTGCATAAAATATTTATAAGCAAAACCTTGTTGTGCAGTATTCCATTCATCCCGATCAAGAATATAAATTTTTTCGTGACGTAATTCGGGAATTATAGAGTTATGATAAATACTGTATATATCATCAAATAGAGCTACAACATATTCTCTGATTAAGGTTATTGATTGGGCGGCAGTTAATCCATCTTGAAGAATTTTATTTGGGTCTTCTCGGTTCCATTTTAACAGCCGGGCAACTCTAACCTCAAATAATTCGTCACAATTTTTACATACAATGCAGAGGTAAGTTAAGCGTTCCAGAAGAGGAATATCTGGTTCAGTAGCTTTAGATAACACTCGACGGTAAAATTCAATCAAACCCACCTCGCGGTTTAATGCCAGGTTTTTATTATCTTTATTAATTAAGGTCATATTTGCTAATCCATCTTTTGCTGTGTCGCTAATTATAGCATATGCAAGCCTATTTTAGAAGGTAAATGACGATTGAAAACCCTCATTTACCTCAAAATTAGCGCAAAGTACTACCCGATATACTATAATAACCAGCGCAATTAAAATTATAATACTATACTCTTCGTCTTTGAAAGCTGGACTTTGTCATATTTTATAAATT
>JAUPUP010000231.1 GCA_030917485.1 Pseudomonadota bacterium | reverse complement strand
GTCATTAGATTGATGAGGTTTTGCTCATCTAATACTGAACAATTTTGTTTGTAACTATTAGTATTCTCAGAATTACTTAACATAATTCTTCTCCCTAAAAAATGATTGTTAAAAGTTAGATCCCACAATAACTATCTAATCTATAATCACCTAAGGTGTAATGTCTGCAGTTAAATGATAAACAAGATGGTTGATAGTAGTATTGTAAGGTTGGTATGGATTAATAACAAGTCCAATTTTGTGGAGTTGGGTTACTGCCGTCGCTTATATCCACAAATATCTGCGTTATACAGCCCACGGCAGCTATATTTTCTGGTAGATAAGTTTTATAATATAGTCGATCCAACTATTCTATTATAAAAAGATGTTGGCATGCTGTTATGAAAACCTATTGAAACAAGAAAGTCTTGTAGATCACCAACATTAGTTGATGGGAGATTAAGTTTTTCACAAATATAGTTCTTCTTTTTTATTATGGTGTCTGCGGTCCTATTATTACGCATTGGCCTGGTTTCATTCATGAAGTTTGCGATTTGCTTAAATTCCCAGTTAAGAATGAGTAAGAAACAAATTTCTTGTTCATAGTCGGTAAGTTCAATATCATTAATTAATTTTTGTTTGCCGATGGGTAAACTCCTTGAGCTAAATTTCATGATATAGCTTGGAATGATATTGAGTATGTCTTTGAATTTAAGGTCAAAGCCAGAGTAAATGGTTCCTAATATTGAATTAGATTGCTTATGATACAGCAAATGTTTTTTGAATAAACGCGCCTTTAAGCCATCACTATAATGATGAACATTTAAAACTGAAAGGTTTTTTTCAGGGTCGAGAGAATTTATTAAAGATAAATCTTCTCTAACATAGCAATCAGCATATTGGGCTGTACCTTCACAGGGCATTTCTTTATCAAGCCTAGCAGATACATCATTGCCATTATTTAACCCCACTATTTTAGCGTAAGCGTTTGTGGCGGTTATATGTTTTGAATTTACATCCTTAGCCCCAAATATTATATTTGATTGAGCCGAAATGGTTTCCAGGGATTTTTTAAAGTCATTAAGATAGACTAAATGTTCTGGAGTAAACTGTTCTGGAGTGACAATTTTGCATGAATCATTTTTACATGAATTATTATCATTCATTATGAATATCCCCCTTTGACTGAAGTAAACTAGATTTGTTGAAGCTGCATTGTCGAGTAAATAAGAATATACAGAAAGTTATTGTGCAGATCGCAAAATATCCATACATAAAATATTGACCTTCAAATGCGGATTTGGCATGAACGTGATTTGACCAAATACCAATTAATCCAAACAGATAGGTTAATGGAATTATAAGCAATATATAAGGAGATAATTCTCGAGCTTTTCTGCTGATTAATATGTATATAGTCCCGGTGAGAAAATTAGAAATGCCAAACACTCCAAGCAGAAATATTTGATCGCTTGCTGTGTTTGCTACGTTTAATTTTGCAACATTTGCCGCTGACCAATTTAATACAAATGTGTGCATAAATCCTCTTATTAAATCAACTATACCGAGGATAAATAATATAGTTGCCGGTAGTTTAAATACATCCTTTACTTGCATATGAGTCCCTTCATAAATAAAATAAATCAACTATTTCGTATGTTGCCCTTACCCCGCGCCGTCAACTCCTTTCATCTAACTTCACAATATGCCATCTCTGGGTTATGATTAAACTCATGCTGAAGCGTTACATGCTCAATATTATGTTTGTCTTTTAGCATTTTTTGGCATTCAAGCAAGGTCGTTTCCCATGTAATAGGGCTTGTAGCGATAATATGAGCAGACAACGCAGCAGTGTTAGCCGTTAAATACCAAATGTGTAAATCATGGATTCCAATCACATTATCAATTGCCTCAATATCTCTTCCGACTTCTTCGTAATCAATATGATCTGGTACTCCAGCCATCAGCACAATTGATGATTTTTTTAGTAGATTATAATTGGATATTATTAGGATGAATACTACTATCAAAGATAGTATTGGATCAGTTATGCTTTTACCCGTATATATAATTACTAAACCAGCAACTATTGCAACAACTGAGGCTAGTAGGTCGCCCAGCGTATGAATGAGTGCCGCCTTTATATTTAAAGAGTGTGAGTTTTTAGCTAAAACATAGGCAACCAAGGCATTGATTAAAAGCCCAATTCCAGCAATTATAAATAGTCCACTGCCATTCACTTCAACTGGTATAAAAAATCGACTAACAACCTCAATTAGTAAGCCCAGGGTTAATACTAGGGTAAAAACACAATTTATTAGAGCTCCCAAAGCTTCAGCTTTACCATAGCCAAAGGTTAGATTAACTGTTGCCGGCTTTTTACTGATTGCATTGGCTATGTAAGCAATTAAAAGACCTGCTGCATCAGTTAGCATATGTACCGCATCAGATTTTAGTGCAATTGAATGCGTTAAATATCCCCCGATACCTTCAACAAAAGCAAATAAAAAGGTTATTAGTAAACAAAAAGCTAAAACTTTGGAATTAGTGTCATTAATATGGGAGGCATGGTTATGATTATGACTATGCTCGTGATGATGTTTAATGTTGTTGTGATTGTTTTCGTCATGCGGTTTACCTTGCTGATATTCCTCATGGTTTAGATAGTTGCTGTATTTATCAGGCACAGTTATCCCTCCTTGGCGTGATTAATAGTATACTTAGGTATTTCAATTACTAAGTCTTTATCTGCGACAATTGCTTGACAAGATAGGCGAGACGTTGATGTCAGCCCCCACGCTCGATCAAGTAAGTCTTCTTCCAATTCATCAATTTTATTTAAAGAGTTAAAACCTTCACGAATAATAACATGACAGGTAGTGCAAGCACACGCCATATCACAAGCATGCTCAATTTCAATGTTATGAGACAATAATTGTTTGCAGATATTTATTCCGCTTTTAGCTTCAAATTCTTGACCTGTCGGGCATATTTCTGCATGTGGTAAAATTTTTATTTTGGGCATTAGTCAGTTTTCCATAAGTAGTGTATACTTGTTTTGTGATTACTCATTAGTTAATGCCAGCATATACTCAAACATAGAGAGTACACATGATAGCAGGAACAACAACTTAGATTTTACCATACTTGACACACTCTTTATATTTCAATTACTAACAGTTCAATTACGAACAGTACATGGTTATTTTACAATTATCTATGTGCTACAGTGATGCGATTATTTCAGTATAATTTAAAAAATTGGTAGATCGGGAATATTCTAGCGTATTTTAGTCTATTATTTTGGAGCATGCATTCCTTTTTTGGGTTGAAAATTTGATTTAAAGGTGCAAAAGTCAAATAATATTGAATATCGGACAATATGCATTCTGCGACTAATAACAGTATTGATTTAAATATGCTATGGCGACTTATAGAAAAGTGCCAGATTAGTTTTTATGCACATCTTGTTGTAAAATTGTATTTTTGGCTTCACTTAATAGATTGGGATAATTTTTGCTATGATGTAAACCGCGGCTTTCATGACGTAACATGGCGCTTTCTACGATTAACTCAGCGTTTAAGAGTAAGTTACGTAATTCGATTAGATCGGCAGTAAGTTTGAAGTTTGAATAATAGTCGTGTACTTCAGCATCAAGCATTTTTATACGGTGCATCGCACGTTCAAGACGCTTGTTGGTTCTTATAATACCGACATAATCCCACATGGCACGACGTAATTCATCCCAATTGTGAGATATAATGACTTGTTCATCATTATCGCTTACCTGAGATGAATCCCATTTAGGAATTGATACGGTCGGTGCGTCTGAATTTAAGATTGAATTAGCTGCCCCTTCACCAATTACCAGGCATTCAAGTAATGAATTGCTTGCCAGGCGGTTTGCTCCATGCAATCCAGTAAAAGCGCATTCACCCACCGCATATAAATTTGGTATATCAGTTTCACCAGATAGCTTAGTCATAATTCCGCCACAAGTATAATGAGCAGCAGGAACCACCGGTATCGGTTCTTGTGTTATATCAATTCCCCATTTTTTACATGCATGATAAATATTGGGAAAATGCTGTTTAATAAAATCTTGCGATTTATATGATATATCTAAGTTCACATGATCAATCCCATATTTTTTCATTTCAAAATCAATTGCTCGTGCAGTGATATCTCGTGGTGCTAATTCTAAACGCTCATCATGATCCAGCATAAATCGGTAGCCATTATGTGGTAGCTTTAAAATTCCTCCCTCACCCCTCACTGCTTCAGAAATAAGAAAAGATTTTGCCTTAGGATGAAATAAGCAGGTTGGATGAAACTGAATAAATTCCATATTAGCCACCCTACATCCAGCACGATACGCCATAGCAATTCCATCTCCAGTTGCAACATCAGGGTTTGTGGTATACAGATAAACTTTACCTGCACCACCAGTTGCAAGAACTGTGTTTTTAGCCCCTATGCTGTATACCTGATTATTTTGTCGATTAAGCAGATATATGCCGTAGCAATTATTGTTATCCAGTCCAATTTTGTTCCCGATGATTAAATCTACTGTGACAAAATTTTCATAAACAGTGATATATGGATGTGCCATTGCCTTTAAGGCTAGAGTGTTGATAATAGCTGCTCCAGTGGCATCAGCTACATGTAAAATACGTCTAAAGCTGTGTCCACCCTCTTTAGTTAGATGGAATCCGGTAAGATTGTGTTCATCTGGGGTAAATTTTACGCCCATTTGTACTAACCATTCAATTGCTAACGGCGAATGCTCGATTATATGACGTACTGCATGTTCATCACACAGTCCAGCTCCGGCAATTAAGGTGTCTCGAAGATGATTGTCTA
The DNA here is from genome assembly GCA_030917485.1 of Pseudomonadota bacterium. Classification (GTDB taxonomy): domain Bacteria; phylum Pseudomonadota; class Gammaproteobacteria; order Burkholderiales; family UBA11063; genus Aquella. The sequence continues at coordinate 18,710 of JAUPUP010000231.1, read as the reverse complement.
CGGAGTCATTATTGTCAACCACTGCAGCTATTCCACCTTGAGCGTAGTATGAATTGCATTCTTTTAGGGTTTTCTTAGTAATAAGTGCTACTTTTTGTTTATTATTCGCCAGTCGCAATGCTGTTGATAGTCCAGCTAGACCGCTGCCCATAATAACTGAGTCATAGTACAGAGTATCAATAGTAGTATTAGTCATAATATTTTAATCGCATAAACTGTTTATACTTGATATTTATCCCGCAGATGTTACTTTTAATCATAAATCTAATATATCTAGCATATTGTATAAGCCAGGCTTCTGCTTAGCTAAGAATACTGCTGCAGTTAGTGAACCGCTAGCGTAACTATCGCGATTATTTACTTCTACGGATATAGTTAGCTTTTCATCATTGTCGATAAATAAAACATCATGGCTGCCTGTGATATTACCACCGCGTATTACTGAAAACCCTATATCTTGAGTGCTTCTACTTTCATTAACGCCATGTCTGGTATATTTGGCGTGCTGTTCGAAGTCAATATTTCTGGCATTAGCAATAATTTGACCTAGCTTAATGGCAGTGCCAGATGGTGCATCTTTTTTATAGCGATGGTGCGCTTCAATAATTTCGGTTTCAAAAGTAGGTAATTTTTTGGCTACCAGTTCGGTTAATTTAAATATCATGTTTACGCCTAAGCTCATATTGGGTGACATTAAAATAGGAATATGCTTACTTGCTTCAGTTATTGAGTTAATTTCGGATTGGCTAAACCCAGTTGTACCTACAACCAATGGAATTTGTTGATGCAGGCAGTGTTTTAAAGTTAACATAGTAGAGGTTGGGCTTGAAAAATCAATAACTACATCAACATCTTTTAATAAAGTATGGTCAGTACTAACCACTTCGGCTGTTTGTTTTACCAGTTCATTGACTATGGCTAATTGATTGACAACTGCTAATGCTAGTTTATATAGTTGTGGTTTTTGGCTAATTAATTTAGTAATGTGTACACCCATTTTACCACTGGCGCCAATTAGTGCAATATTAATCATATACATTTATCCTTTTTTTAGGTTTATTTATCAAAAATTACGCCGGTTTTAGTAATATTTATAACCTGATTGTCTTTATTAAAATAAAGTGTCACCAGGTACTCTTTTTTTAAATCATTGTTTGTGTAATCTTGATAAAAAAAGTCCCAGCGGGTTTGATCAAACATAAATTGAGTGAGCGGATGCCCAATTATAAAGCTTGCCTGTTCCTTAGTCATACCATTATGCAATTGCTTAAACTGTTCATTGGTGATGTAATTGCCCTGCTGTACTTCCATCATATATGGGAAATGCCACTGAGAAAATTTAACCCCAGAACATCCACATAGATAAAATGTGCAAAGCAAAAACAAGATATAGCGAATATAGCTATAACGCATATAGCGACACAAATTTTGCATGATATGTATTACATAATATATAATTTAAAGGTTAGTTAAAATTTAGTTTAATTTACTAAAGGTTAATAAATTTAGTCAAAATTTAGTTAAACCAAGGCTATTAAATCATTAAAAGTAGTATTTTAACTCTAAAACTTAATCTATAGGGATTAATTTTAATTAATGTGGATTAATGCGGCTGATTAAATTTGAGTTTATTTGTATAGTGTAATGTATATACTCAAAGTATTTGAATGTTGGACTAGGAATATTGCAATAAATTCCGACGGGGACGCGTCCCACCATGTACAAATTAGTACATGAGGAGCAATTTATAAAATATGACAAAGTACAGCTTTCAAAGACGAAGAGTATAGAATTAAATATGTTAACTAATGATGATGTAGTATCATATATACTTGCTCGCAAATTCAAACATAAAAAGCAACAAAAATTAGGTGTGCTTGAAATATATTTTCAATCGTTTTAGAGCCATATCCGAACTAAATACGTATTTATTGTATTGAATGTTAAAAGTAAAAGAAATCGCTTCGCTTCGTTAATTTAAGGATTAGAAAGTAATTAAAGATTAAAATTAAAAATCATTACAATATTTGAGTTTGAAAAATAAATGTATGGGGGATTATTATGATTAGATTAGGGGTTAATATAGACCACATCGCAACGGTTAGAAATGCACGCGGAGAGGAGTTTCCTAGTGTTATTGAGGCAGGGCTTGTGGCTGAGACTAATGGGGCAGATTTAATTACCGCACATCTGCGAGAAGACCGGCGTCATATGCGAGACAGCGATATAAGGCTTCTGCGGCAGACCTTAAAAACCCAGTTGAATTTAGAAATGGCAGCAATTCCTGAAATGGTAGATTTTGCACTTGAAGTACGCCCGGATTTTGTCTGTTTAGTTCCTGAAAAACGCCATGAATTAACTACTGAGGGCGGATTAAATGTACTTAATAATTTTGAGTATATTGCACGAATTACTGAGCAGCTTCAAGCAAATGATATTAAAGTATCCTTATTCATTGATCCAGATATGGAACAAATAACGGCTGCATCTGATGCGAATGCGTATGCAATTGAATTGCATACGGGTAAATATGCCGCCTCTAAACAAGCTTATTATAATAATGACGAATATTATAAGATTAAAGATATGTGTGAATTAGCCGATTCTTTAGAATTAGTCGTAAATGCAGGTCATGGTTTAACTTATCATAATGTTAAGCCAATTGCTAAGTTGCCGCAAATGCATGAATTAAATATTGGGTTTGCGATTATTGCTCAGAGCTTATTTTGGGGGTTGCCGAGGGCGGTATCTACCATGAAGCAGTTAATGTTGGAAGAGAGGGGCTAACTTGGGTCAACACGTATTAACTATGCTTAATGGCACGCTTTTTGTAATTGGAATTATTGCTGGCATTGGACCACAAAATTTATATATAATCAGTTACGCAATTAAACAAGAGAATTCATTGGCAATATCCACAACTTGCTGTATTGCTGATATAATATTAATTATACTGGGTTGTATTGGACTTAGCTTATTTAATTCCAAATTATTTATTTTATTTATAAATTTGGTAGGCATAATTTTTATCTTGTGGTATTTAGTTAATAAAGTGCGTGGCTTGTTTCATCACCATACCAAGGCTAAGATTGCCATGGTTGCGCAAACCAGATTTAAGGCTATTATCAAAGCGTTGGCGCTGACCTGGTTAAACCCATTAGTACTAATTGATACAGTCGTGTTGGTTGCGGGTACTGCAAATCATTATTCGTCGATCTGGCGGATTGATTTTATTTTTGGAGCAGTGTTAGGCGATATGCTATGGATATTTGGCATAACCTATCTTGCTAAAACATTTTCTAATAAATTAAATCGAGTTGAAGTTTGGATAGCCTTGGATGTTCTAACTATTTTGATTATGTCATTTATATTATATGTGACTATTGGTTATTTAATTTCGTAGAGTCTGTTTATAATCTTTTGTAATTAAATTTTTAAATACACTAAAAGATGAAGAGTATGAATGTTAATATAAAATGATCTATGGCATTGGGCACGATATTGTGCAAAATAGGCGGATTAGCAATTTGCTAAGTAAGTTTGGTGATAGGTTTGCTCGTAAGATTTTGTCGCCTGAAGAGCTGCTGTTTATTCGTCAAAAACCTGACCCCACATTGTTTTTAGCTAAACGTTTTGCCGCAAAAGAGGCTTTCGGTAAAGCATGTGGTACAGGTATTCGCTATCCTATACTATTAACCGAAATAACAATAGTTAATGATAGTCTAGGCAAACCAGAGTTTAGGTTTGGCGTGTCAGTCGAGAAGTGGTTGTTAGAGCATAAAATCAAGCGCTGCCACTTATCCATCAGTGATGAGACCAATTTGTCCAGCGCGTTTGTGATATTAGAGACTAACACACTTGATTCAATTTATAGTTAAGAGTCTTCCTAAAAACTATACGAGCCCTTAACCAATTTATAATTAATGGAGAAGCAATTAATAGTGAATATATTATTTCGAACCCGCTTATTGGTAATTTATAAAATACATGGCTTATAATTAGTGTGGTTAACGGTAATAAAGATGTTCCTTTGCCCATGAAGCTAGGGCTAGCTGTTAAAGCTACGTATTGAGAACAATAAATGGGTATAATATTCATAAAAATTGCAATTGATAAAATTTTTGTTATTTCTGCCATCTCAAACATAGCTGGTTTGAAATCAAGCCATGGGAGTAGCATACTGCATAATAGAGTCAGAACAATATAACGCACACACATTAGCTGCAGAGTTGACAGTTTACTATTTGATGCAATTTGCCGACTAATTGTTAGCATATAATATCCACCAGCTGGCCCGATTATGGCTAGGCAGTGATAAAATTCAAATTTATACCAAACCAATAGTCCAAGCATTAAACCAGCTAGCATAAAACCGCTCAGATATTTTTTTGATGCAATAAATCCTAGCAAGGCGAGAATGATTGCAAACGTCAAATTATAGTAAACTGTTGATACTCCGTGTTTTTGAGTATAAAAAATCGGCAAGAACATTAATGCTAAGCCAATACTTAATTTAATAGCTAACAATGGTGATTGTCTAACAGTGTTCAAGCATAACCGTATATGCCGGATGTTAATAAGTGTATAAGTTATAAGCGAAATAAAACTAACACCAACAAATATCTGTAATGCATTCCAATTGGTAGAAATTATAGTCAGCCCACCGATTGACACAGCAATCAGATAAAAAATAAGGGCACAGTTAACTTTAAGCATATTCTTATCCATATAATTGAGCCCCACATAATGTATTAAAATCACTTAGTATTAAATCATAGTCATGGTCAAAAGTTGGGTAAGTGATAGTTATTTTTGCGCATGCATCCGAATAAAGAGCCGGCTTATGTTCCAAATTAGTATTTAATTCAATTAAATGTTCAATTTGTGCTTTTCCGCACAGTGATGGCAATTTAATTCCATTATAAATACCCAGTTTTTTTGGTACTAGAAATTCCAGCCGGTAATTATCTTTTTGCGGAGCAATAGGTGCTTTTCCATCGATATTGAGAATGATAGACAGAATTGTTTGATAAAAACCATAATGTTGAGCAAATATTGCATAGTTAGGTGCGCCACATGCTCTCCAGCCAATCTCAAGGAAAATTATTTCCCCATTTTTAGTAACAAATAATTCATGATGGTAGCAACCATCATTATTGAAACTTTCTACTACTTTATAGTTAAATTGTATAAGCTTTTCATATAGAGGATTATTGGCTGGTATTTCAATTGCTCCGACAACTTTGCCGTCAAGAGCTTGGGCTAGTGGATGACTATACCTAGCAACTGTAGCAAAAAACTGATCTTCATACTTTATGCTATCTACGTGATATAAGATGCCATCAATATATTCTTCTACTTCATAGTTCTCGTAGTTATCCGGTATTTGTAAAAACTGGTTGTATTCTTCCTCATTACGGATGATATATACTCCAATACTACCACAACTATCAACTGGCTTTAGTACAAATGGTAAGCCAATTTCATCACACAAACTATTAAAGTCTGTATTAAAAGTATAAGGCATAAATTTAGGTACTCGAATGCCATGTTTGAGCATGTGTTCTTTCATTAACACTTTATCCCGGCATAATTTACCAGTTGATTGTCCCCAACCAGGGATATTAAATTTGGCTAATACCTGTTCGGCTATGTCCACATTCATTTCATCCGGTACAAAAGCATGGATATTACTGTATTCTTTACAGACTAAAGTAACATTGGCATATAGCTCTTGTTCATCATACACGCTGGCAGAGTTTACTGGTGTATAGATTACTTTATCAAAAGAAGAGAGCGGTTTAGGCTCAATTTGACCTTGTAAATTCGAATTGATTATTAATACAAATTTGGCTTTATTGCGAATATTTTCCGGAATTTCGCAAATATTAACTATGCTTAACTGAGTTATTTTGCCGATTAAGATTAATATTGTTTTCATGGTTACTTCCCCTAAAATTAGTTATTGTCAATGAATTATTATAAAAGCTAAGCAAAGATATTTATACCTGCATTTCTCGTAGATAATAAACTTTTGGAATATTTATTATGGTGGGGAAAGTTTGAAAATGGTGGTTGGAGCATAAAAAATAGCAGTGGAGCATAAAGCGCTGCCACTTATGTATTAGTTGGTTAGACTAATAATTCAACCCAGCGCTTTTGTAATATTAAAAGGTAATTAATGTTGATGGTGCATTCATTGCTATCCCGTTAGATGCAATTTTAAATATCAATGTTTTTAGCGCGCAGTGCATTGGTTTCAATAAATTCACGCCGTGGTTCAACATCATCACCCATTAAAGTACTAAAAATATTGTCTGTTGAGATAGCGTCTTCTATGGTAACTTTAAGTAAACTTCTTGAGACTGGATCCATCGTAGTTTCCCACAATTGCGAGGCATTCATTTCTCCCAAACCTTTATAGCGTTGAATAGTTAAGCCTTTTTTGATTTCTTGCATTAACCAGGCTAAACCTTCGCTAAAGTCTGATACTAGTTTGCTTGCTTCGCCACGCATTGCTGTTAAATTAATCCCGCTGATTAAATTAACTGTTTCATAAGCTTTAACAATTTTGAAATAATCACTGCTTTCAAGAAAGTATCCATCAAGAGTAGTTTGAACGTGATTACCATGTTCTATCCGGATAATTTTGATTTTATATTCTTGCCGAATATCGTCATAAAAACTTTCAAAGACGATTTGTTCCTGATTGAGTACGGCTTTTAGTTGCTCAATAGCATTATTAGTATCATCTTCGGTTTTTAAGCAAAGTTTATCCATCTTTAATAAGCTGTTGAGAACTACTTTATCCATAAATCGACTATGAGATTCAATTACTTGTTGTGCTTTAAGGTAAATCTGTGAGGTTTTGGCTAATGAGTCGCCTTCAAGCAGAGTTTTGCCATCGGCAACAAATTTAGAATTAGCTAAAGCCAGCTCTAGCAAAAATTGATTCATTGCCTCATCGTCTTTAACATAACGTTCGTTTTTACCTTGTTTAACCTTATATAACGGCGGTTGAGCAATATATACATGTCCCCGTTCAATTAATTCAGGCATTTGTCGATAAAAAAATGTCAATAATAATGTTCGAATATGCGCACCGTCAACGTCGGCATCAGTCATAATAATGATGCGATGGTATCTCAATTTGTCCGGATTATATTCATCCTTACCAATCCCGGTGCCCATAGCGGTAATTAGAGTAGCAACTTCTTGAGAAGATAGCATTTTCTCAAAGCGTGCGCGCTCTACATTAAGTATTTTACCTTTAAGCGGTAAAATTGCTTGGAATTTACGATCACGCCCTTGTTTAGCCGAACCGCCCGCAGAATCGCCCTCAACTAAATATAATTCACAAAGTCGCGGATCTTTTTCTTGGCAATCGGCTAGTTTACCCGGCAAACCAAGTCCGTCAAGTATACCTTTTCTGCGGGTCAACTCGCGTGCTTTGCGCGCTGCTTCGCGTGCTCGGGCTGCTTCAACAATTTTACCGCAGATTATTTTGCTGTCTTGCGGGTTTTCAAGTAAATAAGTTTTTAACGCTTCACCAACTATATCCTGTAATACCGGGGATACTTCTGATGAAACTAGCTTGTCTTTAGTTTGTGAAGAAAATTTAGGGTCAGGCAGTTTGACTGATACAATACAGGCTAAACCTTCGCGCATATCATCGCCACTGGTGGTTACCTTAGCCTTTTCAGCAAGCTTTTGTTCATCAATGTACTGATTTAAGGTTCTGGTCATCACAGTGCGCAACGCCGATAAGTGTGATCCACCATCACGCTGTGGAATGTTATTCGTAAAACATTGTACATTTTCTTGGTATGAATCGTTCCACTGCATGGCAACTTCAACCCCCATCCCATCTTTTTCACCGATACAATGAAAAATGTTTGGATGCAGCACAGTTTTATTGCGATTAACGTAACTAACAAACCCCGCCACGCCACCAGAAAAAGCAAAATCTTCTTCCTTACCGTCTCGTTGATCAAACAGAGTTATTTTTACTCCGTTATTTAAAAAAGATAATTCGCGAATACGCTTAGCCAGGATTTCGTAATGATATTCAATATTGCCAAAAATTTCGCTGCTAGCCATAAACTGAACTTTAGTGCCTTGTTTGTTTTCTGCGCTACCAGTTAATGCTAAAGGTGCAGTTGCAACACCTTGTTTAAAATCAACTTCATGCTGATTACCATCACGCCAAATGGTTAATTTTAACCAGTCGGATAGCGCATTGACTACTGATACGCCAACCCCATGCAGTCCACCCGAGATTTTATATGAATTGCTGTCAAATTTACCGCCGGCATGTAGTACGGTCATAATTACTTCAGCGGCAGAACGCCCTTCTTCAGTATGAATATCGGTTGGAATTCCACGCCCGTTATCTTCAACTGAAATAGAATTGTCTTGGTGTATGGTGATTTTTATATTATTGCAATGCCCAGCTAATGCTTCATCAATTGCATTATCCAATACTTCAAATACCATGTGATGCAGACCAGATCCATCTGAAGTATCGCCAATGTACATTCCTGGACGCTTGCGTACCGCGTCTAGTCCTTTTAATACTTTAATGCTGTTGCTGTCATAAGCTTGAGAAACGTTTGTTTGAGAAGCGGTTGCTTGAGGTGTGTTTTGTTCATCCATAGTTAATCAGATCCTTTTGTTGAGTATTGTGTGGTTTTGCGTCTTATGCCGATTTTTAGTTTGTAGGTTTTGTTACATATTGCATATTGAAAATATTTTTATCTCGTTAAAGGTTAAATTGTAGCACATAACACAATGCTAGAGCCAAAAATTACAAAATTAAAGGCTGAATGGCGTAAGTGAAAATATAAGTGAAAATAATTTGAGTATGGGTGAGTATAGTATCAGATACTTTCTTGGCATAAAGTTAAAAAATCTTGCAAATTAGCTGGTAATTTTGCTTCGAGTTCAATTTGTACCTTGTTTATCGGGTGGGTAAACTCTACACGGTGGGCATGTAAAAACATGCGCTTAAATCCGGTTTTGACTAGCGCCTTGTTTTTCTCAAAATCGCCATATTTGTCATCCCCGACTATTGGATAACCAAGATATTGTAAATGCACTCTAATTTGATGGGTGCGTCCGGTTTTTAAATCAGCGTTTATTAGTGTATAATCAGTATAATTTTTAACTACGCTAAAAATGGTGTGAGCAAATTGACCGTTATCCCGATCTACTCGAACTCGACGCTCTCCTTCCGAAGTTAAATATTTAAATAGCGGAGCTTTAACGTTTCTAACTGAATCTTTCCACTCCCCATTGGTGAGCGCCCAATAATTTTTCTTAACCTGTCCGTGACGGATTAATTCTTGTAATTCAACCAAAGCCTGGCGCTTTTTAGCTAAAATCAATACCCCTGAAGTTTCTCGATCAAGTCGATGCGCCAATTCTAGAAATTTGGCTTTAGGGTAAGTATGACGTAGTTGTTCAATAACTCCAAAACTAATTCCGCTGCCGCCATGGCAGGCCACGCCCGCTGGTTTATTAATAACTAAGTAGTAATCATCTTCATAAATTACAGGAAAATGCGCTTTGGGAATTAATGGTTGATGCTGGGTATCTTTGGATTTGGTAGAAATTGGCGGAATACGAATTATATCACCCAAGCTTACCTTCTGATTAACTTCACACTTTTTTTTATTAATGCGTACTTCGCCACAACGAATAATACGATAGATATGAGTCTTAGGCACATCTTTTAATAATCGCATTAAGAGGTTGTCTAATCGCTGATTTTCATCTTTTTCGTTAACTGTGTGAAAATTAACACAATTTTTACTCAATAAATTTGTCATTTTGGTTTATAATAGCATCCTTGCAGATAAATCTAGCGTGATTGTAACGCAATTTTGACTATTATTGTAAAATATCAGTTACTACTCAGAGGTTACTGCCAGCATATGCACTGAGAACAAGGAATAGGTTAAACAAAGCAACCGGAATGTACAATAAGTACATGAGGATTGCGAAAGCGAAGTTTCTGCGGTTACTTTATTCATGTTTCTTATGCCGAAAGTAGCTACTTTAACTGTATGACACAGTTATCAGTGCATATGCTGAGTAGTAACAAAGATCAGTGAGACTATTGTTATTATCTCAAGTAAGCTGCTATTTAGGTGCATATTTGGCATATTATAAAAAACACAGGTAATGTAATCCAATGTGTTAGAAAAAAGAGCTTGTTTCTTTTGAGTTTTGTAGTAATCCCTATCCTGTTAAGGCAAAAGAGATTCTTTTATGTAAGGTTACCTACAATAAATTATGCAATTAGCAACCTAAATAGAAATTAATTAATAAAAATTTATACCTATTTGTTGATTATTAAATTCATTTATATTGTATCTATAACAGTTTGGTTTTTGGTAAATTTTAATAGTAAGCCGAAGAGTATAATTCAAAGATACAATAAGTTTAATTAAATTCATACTTAACTGTTAATTAAACTTATACATCATCCAACCTTAATTAATACCGTTATGGGAGTATAATTTTTCGCAGTACGCAATAACTGAATCAATAACAAATTAGCTTGACTATACATTGGCTGGTTATCTCATTTATGGGTTTCATTTATAAGTTTGCGAATTGAATAAAATAATTAAGAATAATTCAGTGGGGTGATTATAATGATCTACAAAATTGGTACTTTTATAAATAAGGTACTTAAAAAATGAAACGCATGTTATTTAATGCAACCTATCAAGAAGAGCTTAGGGTTGCTACAGTCGAAGGCAAAAAATTAATAAATTTTGATATTGAAACTACCAGTAAAACTCAACGGCGAGGAAATATATATAAAGGAATTATAACTCGAGTTGAACCATCATTAGAAGCCTGTTTTGTTGACTATGGAACAGATAAACAAGGCTTTTTACCCTTTAAAGAAATCGACTCATCCTATCTACCAGAAACTAGCCGTGAGCGCGGGTTTAATCGCTTATCTGAGGGTACTGAACTAATTATTCAGGTGGATAAAGATGAGCGTGGCAATAAGGGGGCTGCGCTAACTACGCATATTTCTCTTCCGGGGCGTTATTTGGTATTAATGCCTAACAGTTCCCGTTCAGGCGGAATATCCCGCCGCATTGATGGAGAAGAGCGTGATGAATTAAAGGGCGTTCTTTCAACGCTATCAATTCCGCAAGGTATGAGCATAATTGCTCGCACTGCAGCCTTAGGTAGATTCCCTGAAGAATTACAATGGGATTTAAATTACTTGCTTAAGTTATGGAGTGCGGTAAAAACCGCATCTTCCAATCACGTTGGCAGCTTTTTGATTTATCAAGAAAGTAATTTAGTGGTGCGTTCAATAAGAGACCATTTTGCGCCGGATATTAGCGAAATTCTTATTGATATGGAAGACATATATGAGCAGGCTAAGCAGTTTATGTCGCATGTGATGCCTAATTTTGTCGATCGGGTTAAGTTTTATAATGATGACGTGCCACTTTTCTCCCGGTTTCAGATTGAACATCAAATTGAGACAGCTTATGGCCGGGTAGTAAATTTACCCTCTGGCGGTTCTGTAGTAATTGATCATACTGAAGCGCTGACTGCAATTGATGTTAACTCAGCCAAGGCGAATAAAGGCAGTGATATTGAAGCGACGGCGTTAGCTACTAATATGGAAGCGGCAGAAGAGGTTGCCCGGCAGCTCCGGTTAAGGGATTTGGGTGGCTTAGTTGTTGTCGATTTTATTGATATGGAGTCGTTAAGAAATCAACGTGAGGTAGAGAATTATTTCAAACAGCAACTTGGAATGGATCGGGCACGCATCCAAATGAGTAAGCTCTCTAAATTTGGGTTATTGGAATTATCGCGTCAGCGGTTGCAAGCCTCATTGGGTGAATCTACAACTATTTCATGTCCTCGTTGTAATGGTGTTGGAACTATTCGCGGTACAGAGTCTAATGCTGTGCATATACTGAGAATAATTCAGGAAGAGGCTGTAAAAAGCGGTAGCTATGTTTCACAATTGCATATTCAATTGCCCGTGCCAGTTGCAACGTATCTTTTAAATGAAAAACGCGAAGATATAATCAAGATAGAAACGCGTATGAAGATAAAGATTATATTGATCCCCAATGTACATTTGGATTCACCGCAGTATAAAATTCGCAAAATAACTAGTGATAGCAGTGAGGCATTAGCTAGTAAAGCCAGCTTTAATTTAGTTGAAAATTTTGAAGAAAATCAAACTTATCAAACCAATGAAAATAAATCTGATTCTTCATTGCAAAACAATGCTGTGGTAAAAAATATTACTCCTTCTCAGCCAGCTCCGGTTATGAATGGTAATTTAATTAAAAACAGTGTTGGGAATACCGTTAATGGGCTGAAATGTTTAGTTAGAGGTATAACTGGGAAAGTGTTCAACTGGTTTAGAGGATTAGGCAAATCGGTTGACAACAGCGTTGTGGTGGCGCCGGTCAAGGATAGACAAGTAAGAAGTGGGGCTGCTGCAGCAGCACCATCACAGAATAAGCCAAGCAATACTAACAGCAATAGTGGTAGATCTAATGCTAAAACGCGTCCAGTTGGTATAAATCGTAGTAATAATAAAATACAAACTGTTAGGCAAAATCCGACCAATAATAGCAATGCGGGCGGTGGTAGTAACGTAAATAATGGTAATGGCAGTAATAATAACAGCATTAATGGTGCTGGCAGCGAAAGACGTGAAAACACTTCTGCTGGAAGATCACCCTATAAAGATGTTCATAAAGAATCATCAGCAAAAGAAACAGCAGCGGATAATCAACGGGCAAAGACTAATCCAGCTCGGCAGCAAAATGTTGGTTCTAATGTAAATGCTACAAATATGAATGCAGTCAATAATAAGAAGGTTGCTATTAATCAAGCTTGGCAGCAGCCGTTGGCTGAGCAGCATTTACCTGCTGTAACCACTTCTGCAACCCAGCCGATTGTGCAGACTGCTGTAAAAAAACAAAGCCAAGTTGCTCCGATAGCAGCGACCGCGTCAGTACCATCACAACAAACAATAGCCGCAATTGCGGTTGCTCGTGAATTGCCACCACCGGCTGGTGATCGTGTAGTGAGCGGCCTATCCACTACTAATAATCGTGATGGAGTTGATACTGTCGTGGCAGTAGCTAAACCAAGTCCGCAAGCCGTTGCTCCTGTAAAAGTGGTTGAGTATGTTAATACTATTATGCAGCCAGTTGATTTAGGTGCGTTTGAGCTTGTAGATACAGATAAAACAGCTGCAGCAGTGGCAGCCAAACATTTAGAAACCGTGCTGAATACTCAGACACCAGTTAAGCGCTATAATGATATTGTGGTTGAAGATGTTGTTATTGCTGAGCCGGTAAATTATGAGCTAGTTGAAACTACTCCACAGCCTAACTAGTGCGTAAATTAGTACATAAATTAGTGCATAAACAATTTGAATGTTTGTTATATACTCAAAGTATTTGAAATACAAACCAATGGGGTGAATTTATGTTATGACACGAGTATTTAAGGTATTGAGAAATGAGATTAATTTACCAATAGTTGTTATTGTTATTGGTGTTTTAATCGGTATTTATCATATATTTTCCTATATGATACCTTTTACTGACAATGCTTTTGTAGTAACTAATATTACCCCTGTTGCAGCTGATGTATCAGGCTATATTACACAATTATACGTAAAAAATGGGCAGCCAGTAAAAATGGGTGACCCACTATTCATTGTATATCAAGAACCTTATCGCTTATCTTATGAGCAAGCCAAATCCAAATATGAAGAAGCTATTGAGCACGTTAAATTAATTGAACGTCAAATTAATAAAACTGCAGCGTTGCTAAAATCAGCCGAATTTGAATACGAAAAAGCTAATTATGAGTATCGCTTAAAAGCCGATGATTCTGTATCTAAGGCAGTGTCAATGCTTGAAATTAGAAAATTAAACTACGATGTTCAAACTACCTTAAATACTAGAAATTCACTCCAGCGTCAGATTGCAGTAGAAAGCCAGGAGGTTGTTCAACAAAAAAAACTAGTTAATTCATTAAAAGCTGAAATGGGTAATGCAAAAGTTAATTTGGATTTAACCGTAGTGCGGGCTCCGAGTGATGGGGTTATTGATAATATGTATATTTCAGTTGGTACCCCAATAAAAATCCATGAGCCACTGTTTTCATTTATTGACACTGCTAACTGGTGGGTTCAGGCTAATTTTAATGAGACTGATCTACGCAGAGTTAGACCAGGAGATAAAGTAACCATTATGTTACGCATGTATTATTTTGATCGAATCTTTCATGGTGAAGTAGTTAATACCGTATGGGCAGCAGAGCGACAGAACACGGTATCGCGTTCACAATTGCAAAAAGTAACCGATGAAAATCAATGGTTGCTTTTGCCACAGCGATTCCCGATTCAAATCAAAATTCTTGATCCAGATCCTAAATACCCTCTAAATCCTGGGGCAAGCGCTTATGTTTATATCCATACTAAGTGAACTGCTTGAAAACTACGATAAGTATGGAATTCATCGCTTAAATGGGTTGAAAGTGGTTTATGTACTGCTAATCCTTTTTACCGTAAACTTAGTTTATACTATCCCAAATCCTTATTTTTATTATTTCTATATTCCAATTACAGCAATGGGTGCTGAGGTCGCAGGAGAGACGGTTAAAGCTAAATACTGGCTGCTTTTTTGTGCGCTGATTGGTTCAATAACTGCAGTTTTTTTATTTCATATTACTTATTCATATCGACTGTTTTTTTTATTTTGCGCTTTCTTTTTAGCATTGTTTTTATATTTAGGTGCATTGCGCATCAAAAATCAGATGTTGGTAATTATACCTATAATTTTAAGTTTGGCTATTTATTCGCTGCTTTACGGTTCAATCAATACGAACTTTTATGCTATCATCAATAATGGTATAACTACTTTTATTGCCATGATCATTATTCTGGCTGCGCTTATCTTATTTCCTCAAAGCTTATATTTTCGAGTGTGGCTGCGGGCATATTTGTTGCTATTAAAACAAATTTTAGGCAATTTTTTATTAATTCAAGAGAATAAAGAGGTTGAGATTGAACCGGTTCAGGGGCATTTGATTCAGCTAGTTAGATTTGCCAATATGCTGCCGCGCAAGCTGCCTATATTTACTATACTTAAGCTTAATTTGTTAATCAATAAGTTACGTGTAATTAGTTGTGCCGCCGATCAAAAAATCATTAAATTAACTCCAGAGATGCTGCAGTATCTAATTTATCATTTGCAAAAATTAATTGTTTGTGTAGAGAATGAGCAGCCGTATTGGACTAGTGATGCTGGCTTGAGTGAAGAAAAATATTTGCAGAATAATATGCTTCTGAGTAAAATAGTGGCAACATGGAATAATTTATGTTTAAGAATTTAGGGGCTTGGAAATTTAAGGATTGAAGGTGTTACCTTTACCTTTACCTTTACCTTTAATTTTAGTTATTAATTTATTAATTGGAGATATAAATTAATTTTTATGACTCATGACAAATTTTTAAACGTTTTTTATTTTATTTTTTAGCTAAAATCTTTAAAATCGCTACGCTCATAAAAGATTTTTTAACGCTAAAAATTACATAAAAAACTAAAATTTGTAAATATCGTCAAAAAATTAACTGTACATCTCCTATAACTTTACCTATTAACAAATTAAAGTAAAAAGTTTAAAAAAATAAAATATTAATTTTTATTTATTAAAATAAATAAAAAGTGAGGGCTGATGTGTATTTAAGGAAGTGTTTAAGTATATTAACTAAAGCTAAAACCTCCGATTATCGCACTACGCGAGCGTTGCAAATTTGTATTGTGTTTACTACAACGTTGGCTATTCAGAATTTTTTTAGCTTTGCTCATGCTGCTTGGACTGGTTTTGCGGTGATGATGATTTATGCTGGTTTTGATGCTGGGGCAGTGATGCAGCGCACTTTTCATCGGTTTTGGGGTGCATTATTAGGGTTATTGCTTTCTTATATTTTATGGTTTATTGGGCATATTGATTATCGATTATTGTTTATGATTATTCCAATAGTGGTGTTTTTTGCTTACTTTAGTTTAGGTAAATTATACGCAATTCCAACAATTTTTACTGTAACATTGACCGCTCTGGGAACCGATTTTTATAGCACTGACAGTTACTTTGTGGCATGGTTTTTTTCTGATTATTTTATCTGTACCGTGATTGCGCTAATAATTTGTGCAATTTTTGAATATGCAGTGTTTAAACGCAGTAACCTCACTCATAAATTTTATGCTGATTTACAAAAAGATGTGATAGCTAATTTAAATGAACTTTTGAGTGTGGTGATGGATAAGGTTTTGAGCCAAAGTGATTATTTAAAACATACAGTTAAATTTAATCAAAAAGTGTTGGAGTTTAATAATTTTGTGGGTACAGTGGTACATGCTTACCATGTTCAGGATGGTTTGCTGGCTGAATTGGATGTTTTTAGTTAAGAAATGAAGCTGACATATAATAATATCCGTAAATTATTTGTTTTATATCCGGCACGGCATGTTGAACTGAAGAATGAAACTATACAGTTAATTGAGCATTTAACGGAACTTACTCAAACTGAAAAATTTAGAGTACCTTAAAAAAAGAGCAGCTAAAGGTGCAAGCAAGAGTGATATTGTTAATTTGGTGTGGAACAAATTACCTGATATTTTAAGTGAAGAACAAAAGCACCATAAAGTACGTAACTTATTGCAAGAACTAAGGCAGGAAGGTTATATTCAAAATGATGGGATTAAGACAAAACCCAAGTGGGTGCTAGTATAGAGGTAAGATATAGAAAAAATCTTAGCTAAAACTGCAAATTAGCCAAAAAAGGATAATAGGTTGATTATAAAGAGTAGTAGTAATAAAAATAATTTTGTTGAGCTAATTAAGCAATTAGTTGTTTGGTTAATTGCTTGTACGTTGCTATCCTGTGGGTATTATTCAAGTTATACGCCAGATAATGATTTTAATAAACCAAATTCTTGGCGGTCGCAAGATCAGTTATATACCAACACCGCTGAGAAATTACCATATTTGGCGTGGTGGCAGAAATTTGATGATCCAACCCTAAATCAGCTAATTGAAAGTGGATTAGCTAATAATAATAGCATACGTGTATCAATGGCAAATGTTGAAGCAGCGCAGGGGCAGTTAAAGCAAGTTGAGTTAAACTGGATTCCAAGTCTGAGTACAAATATTGGTTATTCATCTTTTCCGGACTTAGGTTTGCCTGGTGTATTATTTGCTGTACTTCCAACGTATACCATGAATTTTTTTACACAAATTAAGCAGCAGAAGCAAGCAAAATATCAATTATTAGCAACTAAAGCTGATGATGATGGTATACGCCTGGCGGTAATTGGCTTAATTGCTAATAGTTATTTTATGTTAAGTTCACAAACTGAACAATTACAGTTGTTTGAAGAGTTAGATAAAGATTTGGCAGAGTTGGTAACCATTGCTAATTCTGCATATAATGGTGGTATAACCTCAGCAATCAATCCAACTCAGGCTAAAAGTGAATTAAAACTTATTGATGCAGAAAAACGTGTGGTATTACAAAATATAGTAGTTAGTCAAAATGCATTACATTATTTATTGAATGAAAATCCTGCTCCAATTAAATTATCCCGGTCGTTTGCTCAATTGAATCCGAATCAAATAGTCATAGGTAATTTACCGTTAACTGTAATAGAAAATCGCCCGGATATGATTAAGGCTACTTATGATTTGAAGGCTGCTAACGAAGGAATTGGCGTGGCGTTTACTAATTTATTGCCGAGTATTCAGTTAAGTGCGGCACGGGGTGAAATTGCTACTGTTCCCAATGGTTATGATTATGGACAGCCAATTTGGTTTAATCAGGCGTTATTACAAATTCCAGTGTTTAACGCTTCAGTGTATGGGCAGCTGGATACCGCAAAAGGGTTAAATAAAGCGTCTTATTATACTTATACTGAGACTTTACGTAAAGTATTGCGCGAGGTAGACGATGCTTTGTCAGCGCATGATTTATATAGTAAGAGAGCGGTTGATATCTTAGCAGCAAGTGATGAATTAAAGCGAATATATAAATTAAATATGGCATTATACAAAAAAGGCATTATTAGTGATGCACAGTTATTAGAGCATAAGGTGCGCTTAGATAGAATTTTAATACAAGTTAATAAAGCTAAAGCAGAGCAATTTATAACTGTTGTGAATTTGTACCAAGACCTAGCCGGTGGTTATAACTATAATCATAAGGAAGATACATAAGGAGAGCGGTTAATTTTAAAATTAAGATAAAGGTAAAATATAATTCAATAAAGAATTCAATGTTTCAAGATCAAGTTAATGTTTAGTTTGTATGCTATAATGGACACTGTGTAACTTACTAAACTAAATGTTATTTTAGGGGGTTGAGTGCATTAGTTTACTTGCTTGCTCGGTGGCTTGATTTAGGGGCTATGCATAACTAATTTGGTATTGTTAAGTTTTGTAGCTGCGATGTTTTAAATTGAATCATGGAAAAATATAGAGATAAAAGTTATGAATAAATATGAATACAAATATAAGTCACAAAGATACAGTCTATTAGTTGATTTTGCGTTTAAGAAGATGTTTGGTATAGAAGAAAATAAAGATATCTTAATGGATTTAATTAATGCTGTAGTATCTTCAAAGGATCAGAT
>JAUPUP010000230.1 GCA_030917485.1 Pseudomonadota bacterium | reverse complement strand
AGATGCTTCATATCAAATAAATACACGACATGCTCTGCAGTATGTCCAGGCGTTAGCATAACCTGAAAAACAGGAAATGTTCCGATTTGAATAATTTGTGATTCGAACAACTGCTGTTTGAAATTATCAATAATTTCTGGTTGATAACTTAAATTAAGCTCTTTGACACCGCCAATATGATCCGCATGCCCATGAGTCAAAAGGATCGCTTGCAGATTCAAAGTATGTTTAGTCAAATAAGCCTTGACAATTTTAGCTTCAGTTGGGTCAATCACAATTGCATTTTGCTCATCATGAATTAGCCAAATGTAATTATCTTGACCAGATTTAAGGGGTATAACTTGATAATTTAACATGGTATTTAATTACTCATTGTGATAAATTTAGTATGCAGTAATGGCACAATCTCGCCAATTTTATCCGTTGGAACTATCATACTAATATTAATATTACTCGCGCTATACGACAGCATTTGAACTTGGGTTGAAGTTGCTTGAAATAAATTAAACAACTCTTGCATCAACGAATGTTTATTCATGATTTGCTCGCCAACTAACGACACCGTGCCAAAACCTTCAATATAGTCAGTTTTAGCAAATTTATTTAATTCCTGCAACGCGTCATCCAATTTACCAATCGTATCCAAGGTTACCGAAACACTCACCTCAGAAGCTGAAAGCATGTTTACCGAAATATTATTTTTAGCTAATACCGCAAAAATCTTCTGTAAAAACCCTTTAGATAAGAACATATCTGCCGAATAAATATTCAATAATGGCACAGCTTTTTTCCAAGTTACCGATTTAACTGTTCCATCGCTATTATCCGCAGCATGCGCAATTATAGTACCGACATTATCAATATTAAAGGTATTCAAAACGCGAACGGGAATATCCGCCCGTACCGCTGGTTGAATTGTACGTGGATGTAAAACTTTCGCGCCAAACATCGCTAACTCGGCAGCTTCCTGATACGAGAGCTGTTTCAATAGCTTAGCATCTTTAATCACACGCGGATCCGCTGAATAAACACCATTAACATCGGTCCAGATTTGAATTTCTTCGCTTTGCACGGCATAACCAATAATCGCGGCTGAGTAATCTGACCCGCCACGTCCTAAAATCGTCGTCTCACCAACCGTATTTGCACCAATAAACCCAGTTATAACTGGCACAACACCTTGTTCAATTAATGGCAATATGGTTTTTTTACAAGCTTTTTTAGTTGCTGCATCAATAAAATCTGCGCCACCAAATTGCTTAGTGGTAATAATACAACTCGTTGCTAAAACTTGTTTGGCATTCACGCCATTGCTAATTAAAAATAAACTGATTAGCGCTGAAGAAATTTTTTCACCAAATGAAACTACACTATCATGCAGTTGAAGCTGATTCACTAAACCATGACTATGCAGCAATTCACGCAACTGATCCAAATAATCATGGACTAATTTAAATGCGCTAGTTTGTAAATCCATATTTGCTGCAAAAATAGTTTTAATCCACAGATCATGTTTCATGAAAATTTGCTCAAACAAATCTTCTTGTTCGTAATCTAAGATTGTATGACTTAATTTCACCAATAAATCGGTAATCCCACTTAAAGCCGACACCACCAAAATTGGTTGCCGATTTAATTCACGCTGAACTAAAGTATTTATCGCTGCAACACTGTCAGGTTTAGTTACCGAGGTACCCCCAAATTTCATTACTAACATTTATCATCCTTCTCTTATTTATATCATGACCATTTTAATTTACTTAATTCAGTTCTCATTTCACTACTTCGATTTATACTCTTCATTGATTTATTACATCAACATGAATAAACTTTCCACTCTCAGGCGTCTTAGTATTGGTGTAGTAAAATATTAATCAATAAATCATGACAAAAAGAATATTTTGTCATAAAATTTAAGTCGCAGCAAGCAGTTAGGAATTAGACCCCAAAAGATTAATTAATTAAAATCTCAATCTAGCTAAATTTAATTTATACAGCCGTTATTTTAACGCAAAATATCAATTAGTGCTGATGGATATGCGTTTAGCATACTCCACTAGATAAAACTTTAATATGGTTGAGAGTGAATTTAATAGTATGAGGTTAAAATTAATAATTTTCTAGATGAATGGTGGGGCGTGTCAGATTCGAACTGACGACCAACGGATTAAGAGTCCGCTGCTCTACCAACTGAGCTAACACCCCAATAAAGAAAATAGCAATTTCAAGCCTATTTAGAATAAGCAAGACAAAATTCTAACATACCTCAAAGCCAATGAATAAATTACTTTCTTAAGCAAAGCTGGTTTTAAAATTAATTTACCTTATTTAAAAGCAAACCTATTTAAAATCATGTTGAGTATTGCCTAATAAATTTAGAACAAACGTTAAACAAAATTATACTAAGCTAAGCACTTAAAAATAAAATATCTTAATTATTCATTTAGTTAATAACTATAATTTGACAAAATATTAAGAACCACTGGTTGTAGTTGGTTGTGCTATAAATTATAATACAATTTTATGCATTAATACAGTCTCAACACAAAGGTTTTATTCTTTGCTGCTACATTAATTATTGCAACATTATCAAGTTTTTACCATAATTAAGCTTAACACCAACCATTATAAAAAGTGAATTTAATCATTTATAAAATCTGTTCTTTTATGTTAAGATGCAGCGCTTTAAGACAGGTAACCATTATGCGAGCACAAAATGCCTTGCTATTTAACAGGAGATACAACAATAAAAAAAACTACTTTTCTTCATATTTATTATTTCAAGTTTCTACTGCATTGCTGAAAACATTGACGCTACAGAATCTAGCAATGAATCTCAAAATCAATACAAGCTGCTTGCAGATGAATACCAACAGAAAGCAAATTATTATAAAGGTCTATCTGGAATTTACGAATCTCAGCCCACAAGTAACAAGTTATTAACAGCTTTAGCGCCACCTAAAAAAGAAAACGAATATAGTCCTTGGCAAGGATCATTATTTGGAGTTGGTGGTGGAAATGTAACTGGTGATTCTGCAAATACTAACTTTAGTGGTAATTTTATTTTAAATTACAAGCAATTAGAAAGTAGTACTGGCTGGAATTCAAATAGTATTGGGCAATATGATTACTTATCTGCCCAAGGCAGCCCTAATAAAAAAAATCGACTATACTTACAACAAAATAATTCCTATATGTATGATAAATTCTGTCCTAGCCCCGTATAATAGTACCACTCATAATTAGATAATTTGATAACATTTAGTCAACTTGAGGAGTATTACTATGACTAAACGAATTAACGAGAATCAGATTGTTAAAATTTTGGAT